>DAOUBN010000156.1:0-3684 GCA_034432815.1 Anaerolineae bacterium
CCCTGGGAGGGGGCCTTGCCCCCTCCACCCCCATTTTTTCGCCCCTGAACGCTGGCTAACCCTCAGCAAACGAGGGCGGGAAAAATGGGGGGTGCGGGGGGCGAAGCCCCCATGCCAGGGGGCCTGGGGGATGTGCCCCCAGAAAAACAAATCAAGGGGCGAGTAGTCCACTCCTGCAACCTGGCCACGAGGGGGACCCTTAACCCCGGCAAACCCCGAGCCAACGAGGGCGGGGAAAAACCAGGGGGGGGAGGGGGCGAAGCCCCCTCCCGGGGGGCATGGGGGGTGTCCCCCCAGAAAAACCAGTTAAAGGGGCGAGAAGGTGACTCCCGCAACCCGGCCACGAGGGGGACCCTGAACCCCGGCGAACCCTGAGCCAACGAGGGCGGGGAAAAACAAAACCAAGGAGGACCCTATGGACTTCATCCGGAGCATAAGCCCTGGCAAACTTCTGCTCTTATCCATTCTCTTATTCCTGAACGTCCTCATCCTCGGCTGCCTTTTCCTGGCGGCAACCGGGAAAGTGGTCTTCTAATGGCCTTCTAACATTCCTCTATTGCCCCTCTAACGGCCGCCCATTATCCTTTAAGTCGGCCCGCCCCGGACAGGGGCAGGCAACCGTATCTTGTTGCCTGTTCCCTGCCGCGGGCCGCAGGGGATGTCCCTTAAGCCCTTTTTCGGACGAAACCATGAAGCAGGCTGGAGCATAAAGAAAGGAGGTGAAGAGAATGAGGCTGGAGAAGTTTACCGAAAAAGCCCAGGAAGCTATCCTGAACGCTCAGGACGTAGCCGTTGAATACCACCACAGCCAGGTGGACCCCGAGCACCTTCTTTATGCCCTGCTCCGCCAGGAGAAGGGCATAGTTCCCGAAATCGTAAAGAAAATAGGCCAGTCGCCCGAAGAAATAGCCTCAAGGCTGGAAGAAGACCTGAGGCGGAGGCCCAAAGTCTATGGCCCTTCCGCCCAGATAGGCATTTCCCAACCCCTCCACCAGGTCCTGCTCCTGGCCCAGAAAGAAGCCCAATCCATGCGCGACGAATACATATCCACCGAACATCTCCTCCTCGCCCTCACTGACAAAGTTGCCGGCAAGGTGGCCGACCTCCTCACCCTCTACGGAATAACCAGAGACGCCATCCTCAGGGCTCTGGCGGCCATAAGGGGAACCCAGCGGGTTACCACCCCAACCCCCGAAGACACATACCAGGCCCTTGAAAAATACGGCCGCGACCTCACAGCCCTGGCCAGGCAGGGCAAACTGGACCCCGTCATCGGAAGGGATGAAGAAATACGCCGGGTTATCCACATCCTTTCCCGCCGCACCAAAAACAACCCCGTCCTCGTGGGAGATCCCGGGGTTGGCAAGACCGCTATCGTGGAAGGGCTGGCCCAGCGGATCGCCCGGGGCGATGTCCCCGAGAGCCTCAAGGACAAAAGAGTAGTGCAGCTGGACATGGGCGCCCTCCTGGCTGGAGCCAAATACAGGGGGGAATTTGAGGAACGCCTCAAGGCCGTCCTCAAGGAGATAGCCGAATCCAACGGTCGCATCATCCTCTTCATAGACGAAATCCACACCGTGGTAGGAGCCGGCAGAGCCGAAGGTGCTCCCATGGATGCCGCTAACCTCCTCAAGCCCATGCTCGCCAGGGGCGAACTCCACTGCATCGGCGCCACAACCCTGGACGAATACCGCAAATACATTGAAAAGGACGCCGCCCTGGAGCGCCGCTTCCAGCCCGTATACGTGGACGAGCCCTCCGTTGAAGAAACCATCTCCATCCTCAGGGGACTCAAAGAACGCTACGAAGTCCACCACGGTGTCCGGATAAAGGATAGTGCCCTGGTAGCTGCGGCCGTCCTCTCCCACCGCTACATCACCGACCGCTTCCTGCCCGATAAGGCCATAGACCTTATTGACGAGGCGGCCGCCAAGCTCCGGATGGAAATTGACAGCATGCCCGCCGAACTGGACGAAGTTGAGCGACGTATAATGCAACTGGAAATTGAGCGCCAGGCGCTCCTCAAAGAATCCGATGAAGCCTCCCGCAAGCGCCTGGAGAAGCTGGAGGAGGAACTGGCCAACCTCAAGGAGAAAGCCGCTGCCCTCCGCGCCCAGTGGCAGCGGGAGAAAGAAGCCATCCAGGCCATAAGGGAGATCAAGGAGCGCATAGAAAAGGTGAAACTGGAGATTGAGCAGGCTGAGCGCCGGGCCGACCTGGAAACCGCTGCCCGCCTCCGCTACGGGGAGCTCATCCAGCTTGAGAGAGAACTCAGGGAAAAGGAAGCCCGCCTGGCCGAAATCCAGAAAGATCAGCGCCTCCTCAAAGAGGAAGTGGACGAGGAAGACATCGCCGAAGTGGTCTCCCGCTGGACCGGAATACCGGTGGCCAGGCTCATGGAAGGGGAAGTTGAGAAACTGCTCAAGATGGAAGAGCGCCTCCACCAGAGGGTTGTCGGGCAGGACGAAGCCGTGCGGGCTGTGGCCAACGCCGTCCGGCGAGCCCGCGCCGGCCTCAAGGACCCCAACAGACCCATCGGGAGCTTCCTCTTCCTGGGGCCCACGGGGGTGGGCAAGACCGAGCTCGCCCGCGCCCTGGCCGAATTCCTCTTTGATGACGAGAACGCCATGGTTCGGATTGACATGAGCGAATATCAGGAGAAGCACACCGTCGCCAGGCTCATAGGAGCTCCCCCAGGCTATGTGGGTTACGAGGAAGGCGGCCAGCTCACCGAGGCCGTCCGCCGCAGGCCCTACAGCGTCATCCTCTTTGACGAGATAGAAAAGGCCCACCCCGAAGTCTTCAACATCCTCCTCCAGGTCCTGGACGATGGCCGCCTCACTGACGGCCAGGGCCATACTGTGGACTTCCGCAACACCGTAGTCATAATGACTTCTAACATCGGGAGCCACTGGATCAAAGAGCTCGGGCCTGAAGCCGCCAGAGAGAAGGTCCTGAGGGAACTGGACCGCCATTTCCGGCCGGAGTTCCTTAACCGGATTGACGAAATCATTATCTTCCATGCCCTGACCCTGGATCACCTCTACCAGATTGTGGACATTCAGATGCGTCGGATTAAGGAGCTTCTGGCTCAGCGCAAGATGGAGATAGAATTGACTGATGGGGCCCGTCGTTTCCTGGCCGAGAAGGGCTATGACCCGGTATTCGGTGCCAGGCCACTGAAGCGGGCCATCCAGCGCTACCTCCTGGACCCGCTGGCCCAGGCCATCCTGGAGGGTCGCTTTATGGAAGGCGACCGGATAATAGCCGATGTTGAGGGCGATAAGCTGACCTTCCGCAAAGCGTAAATAGCTCCGTGATAGCCTGCCGCCTGGGGGCGAAGCCCCCGGACCCGTTGACATAGTGGCTTCGCCCCCATGCCCCAGTTTTCCCCACCCTCGTTTGCTCAGGGTTTGCGGGGGTTCAGGGTCCCCCTCGTGGCCAGGTTGCAGGAGTAGCCTTCTCGCCCCTTTAATTGGTTTCTCTGGGGGGACACCCCCCATGACCCCCCGGGAGGGGGCGGAGCCCCCTCCACCCCCTTGATTTGTTTTTCTGGGGAGCACATCTCCCAGGTCCCCGGGCGTGGGGGCTTTACTCCCCTACACCCTCGGTGTTTCCCGCCCCCGCTGGCGTTCTGGAGGAGGACGGGGAAAGGCTTGAGCTAATCCGCCTCCCCCAGGTCAT
>DAOUBN010000157.1:0-1910 GCA_034432815.1 Anaerolineae bacterium
GATTGGCGACCTTGTCACCCTCATAGCCATGAAGGAGGAGCCATGGCAGGCGACAAGGTGACGATACTGGTGAGCGCGGAGAACGAGGCGGAGTTCCAGGCAATATACAGGGCTCTCCTGCAGGATCCGAGGTTTGATATCTCAAGGATCGCCCTAAACCTGGAAATGCTGCGCCAGGGGATAAAGCAGGTGGAAGTGGCGGTCGTTGACGCCGGGCTCCTCATCCCCTTAGGGGACAGAATACCCGCCTTCTTCTCCGAGATCGCCCCCACCAGGGCAGTCATTCTCCTCCCGGGCACAATGGCCCACCTTGCCGGCGAGTTCCGGCAGCTTCCGAACGTCGCCGGGGCATACCCCAAGCCGGTGAACCTTCAGGAGCTCGCCCGGGTCTGCTACGAGGTGGGGATGGCGGTCAAACAGGCCAGGATGGCCGTCCCTGCTGCGGCACCTTATGCGGCGGCAGGGGCAGTGATGGCGGTGGGCTCAAAGGTCTTCGCCTTCATCGGCCCGGGCGGCGCAGGAAAGACAACCCTGGCACTGGGGTTTGCATGGAGGCTCCAGGCCAGGAGCATCCCGACCCTTCTCATTGAGATGGCGGCGGTGGGCTCGGTGGGGCCGAGGCTCAGGCTCCCTAAAGCCCCAAACGCCTCGCTGTACTACTCCACCCCTTCACAGGAAGGCCTCAGGAGCGCGCTGCAGAAGTCGGGAGATCTGAGCGTGGTGCTGGGCGTTTCGGAGGTTTCAGAGGCCATGCGCCTCTCCCTCGCCCCTCTTCTTTCCAGGGTGGCCGAGAGGGCGGCGGTCCTGGCCCAGGAGGGGCAGCCTTCAAAGAAAGCTGCCGAAATGGCGGTCAGGGAGGCGCTGAGCGCCCCGCAGATGGGGGACGTGGCGGGCATAGTGGACGCAGCAAGGAACTACACTCCGCCCTTCGCTGCTTTCGTTCTGGACCTTCCCGGGGAGCCCCTCTCCGACTTCTTCTACCAGCCCCTCACACGCTCCCACCACATCATCCTGGTCATGCGCCCGACCATCGCTGATGCCTACAGGGCATGCGAGATGCTTGAGCTGCTGACGGCAAAGATTGACCCCCTCTACAGGCTGCCCAGGGAGGCCTTCTTCCTTGTCTTCAACTTCGCCCACGAGAAGGGCGACGCATACAGGCAGATGATCGCCGGGGAGCTCGGCTGGGCTCCACCCACCCTCGCCCACATCCCCTACGACCAGGCAATACCGCAGGCGGAGAACAGCTTTGTCCCGGCAGTCCTCAGGTCAAAGGCTCTTTCGGATGGGGTTGAAGCTCTTGTCAGCTTCTTCTACGGTGCAGGACAGGTGCCGCAGGACGGAAGAAAGAGGCCTGCGGTGAGGATAAGGCTGGTATAAGGGAGGGGGTGAAATGCTCTACTTCAGGCAGGCAGAAGGCATAACAGAGGAGCAGAAGCGCGCCATAACCTCGGAGGTTTTGGGAGCACTTTCGGAGGAGTTCGGAGAGCTCCTTTTGAGGCCGGGGGCTTCAGAGGCAAGGATAAAGGAGAGGGCGAGAGCGCTCACCATGAGCGCCGCATACAGGATCGCCCCACAGGCGACCCCGGCCCAGGTGGAAGAGATAGCGTCAGGCATAGTCTCAAGGCTGCTGGGGCTCGGATTCTTAGAGGAGTGGCTGGAAAGGGCGGCAAAAGGAGAATTCTCGGAAATCATGGTCAACCCGGACGGAAGCATATGGGGCGTGCCGGCGGGAAGCATCTTTCCGGTGAGGCTCGGGGAGGCTCCGAACCCGACAGAAGTGCTCATCGTGGTCAACTCAATGCTGGCAAATGTTGGAAGAAGGCTTACGGAAGCGGAGCCCATCGTGGTGGCTTACCTTCCTCAGTCAGAGAAGTTCCCCGCAGGCGCCCGCAAAAACGTGGGCGGCC
>DAOUBN010000158.1:0-11962 GCA_034432815.1 Anaerolineae bacterium
CACCCTCTTGACCCTTTCGGCCGTTTTCCAGGCCATCTTTATCTGGACCGTGGTGGCGGTTATCCCCACCACCTCCGGCCTGAACTCCTCCAGGATTTTTTCCAGGGGCTCCGGGTCCACCTCCCCATCCCACACCCTGACCTCGTCTCCCCGGCGCTCGGAGATGGCGGCAAGGTAAGCGAGCCCAAGGGGAGGGGAAGCTCTGGTTTCAATGGGTATGTTGTAGGGCGGATTTATTAGGAGGACGCGCATTCTCCCCCTTTCAGTTTCAGAAGAGCTTGTAAGAGGACCTTTCCCCCAGTTCCTCCAGGCCCAGCAAGAGTTCCTGGTTCCCGCCTCTGGCCACTATATCCTTTAGGATGCGGTGGAAGAAGAGGGCAAACTCGTCTTCAAGGCTCTCAAACCTGAAATATTCCTGGCCCTTCTTTTCTATATACATCCCGCCGAAGGCGCAGATCACATCGGGCATAACCTCCATCTGGTAACCCGACACTGCAGGGCTCAGCTTCTTGCGGAGGGTGGATTCCCTGGCGCTGGGCCTGAAGGCAATAATGTAAGTGCTGATATGAGGGGCCATAGCTTTTATTGCCGTCAGGGCCCTGAGGGAATTCTCCATGATCCTGGGAACGAGGGCAGGGAGTATCTCGCCCACTGCTATAACGCCCTCCACCGGCAGGACCCAGTTATCGTCGGCTTTATAGATGGGGGCGTAGAGAAGGGAATCGTAGAGGATGAAATCCAGGTGCGGGGTCGCTTTGAGGGCTTCAGGGCGAGCCCTGAGGGGGAGAACGAACCCTGAAGCCACTGCCCAGCGGGAGGGGAGGTAGGAAGCCATGAGGTCCCGGAAAGCCTTGGGGCTTCTGGCCGCCTGAAGCTGGGTCAACTGGATGTAAACGAGGGCTTCCACCCGGGAGAAGAAGGCGGAAGGCTCTATCCCAAGCTGCTCTTTTACGGTTAACATCCTTACCTCCTTTGCCCTTTGTTTTTCCAGCATTATACAGTCTTTCCCGGCAAAACGCAAATTAAGCGGATTTTACAGGGAAAATGTAAAGCAGCTTCCGTTGCGGCCCATAAGAACTGGGAGCCGGGGAGAGTCAGGGGGGCGTAAGAGAAAGTTATCCTGTTTCTGACAAGGGCTCATCAGAGTTCCTTATAAACCTCGTAAGCCCCGAACCACTTCTCCATCTTATCCCACAGCCTTAATCTTTCTCTTCCGAGTTTAAGCGCTCCCTCTTCCCCTCCAAGTTCATTCAGGGCTTCGTAAACCGTTTTGATCTCTTCCACGTTCAAACCCTTGAGCCGGTCGTAGGCGGTGAAGAGAGCCAGGTGGAAGCCATGGGCATGCTCGGAGACGAGCTCATTATAGGCAAGCCCTCGGGCAAAATGTTCCACTGCTTCTTTAAGTTTGCCCGGGTCTTTTCCATCCTCAAACTCATCAAAGGCCATAACGCCGCGCAGCATCTGGATCTTGCCCAGCTGGGCCCAGAAGGGAAGGCAGGCGGTTCTGGAAAACTCCTCGTATTTTTCCAGCAATTTTTCCGTAAGCCTGTAATCCTCCGGGATCAGCACCTCGGCTTCCTCAGCCTTTTCCTTCGCTTCCTCATTTTTGCCCATGTAATACTCCAGCCAGGCCTCATCCACAATGGCTTCCACAGCTCTGTAAAGCATCTTTTCCCTGGCTCGCTCTTCTACCTTCCTGAAGGCTTCCCTCGCCTCTTCAGCTTTTTTCTCGCTCTCTTCTGACAGCCCTTCATCGTGCAGAAGCCTGGCCTGGTCCCTGCACGCACAGCCAAGCCTGAGCAAGGCTTCAATTTCACGCTCTTCCTCAGGGTAAAGGTTCTGGAATATATTAAGGGCTTCTCTTGCATAATTTTCTGCTTCCTTAAGCAATTCAATCCTTCTATCAAGAGAAGCATCTTCCGGCCTCAAAGCAGGCTTGGCGCTGAGCCTGGTAAGGGCTTCGGCCAAAGCTATGTAAGCGAGGCCCACCCCGCGGCGGTTACCAATTTCTCCAAAAAGTTTAGCGGCTTCTTCAGCATAATTTTTGGCCCTTTCGTAATCTGAATGGCGCATTTCAACCAGGGCCATCGTATTATAGCTTAAGCCTATGGGATAAGGCAGGCCTATCTTTAAGCGAAGCTTCATTGCGTCCTGACCCTGAGCCATAGCCGTGTGGGGTTCTCCCGCCTCTGCCAGGGCAAAAGCCGAGTTGTTGAGGGTTTCAGCCTGCTGGGCTTCAAGTTTCAACAAGCGCTGGTAGGCTATCGCTTCATTGTAGCTTTCTATAGCTCCTTTATACTTGCCCTGCACCCTGTAGAGATAACCCAGGTAATTGTGGGCTTTTGCCAGAAGAAGATAACCCAGGTCTTTCCTAAAAGCTTCAAGTTTCTCTATGGTGTTCCGCAAAATGCTTTCCACTTCCCCCGGTTCCTGCCACATCATTATTTTGGCGAAAGCTCTGGAAATATTCAGATCGGCCTGAAGGAGGGGAAAGGCTTCCAGTTGCTCACGGGCTGTATCTTCAATCTTATCTGCAAGCCCCAAAGCTTCGTTGAATCTCCCCAGGTTTATATACCTTTTGACCCACCTCGTGGCCAGTTCCGTCTCTACCTCCGCTCTCTTGAGGCCATCAATTTCCTCCTCGTCCCCGGCAAACCTGAGGGATAAGAAGTCCAGGATTTCTTCCCTCAGAAGCATATCGGCTTCAATATCAGCACCGTGGTAGGCTTCCTCAGCAAACTTGAAGTAACTGAAGAAACCCTCAGCAGGGTTTAGCATGAGGGAGTAATGGACCAGAGCGGCTTTCGCTTCCACGAGCTCGCGTCTGCCCTCAGTGAGTTTGGAGAGCATCTTTTTTCCCTGGTAAAGCCTGGCCAGCTTTTCCTGAGAACTGCGGATTTTACCCTGGAAATAGTCAACGCATCCCATGTAAATCCTTTTTCGCTCTTCCGGAGTGCAGCTGGATAAAAGGTGCTTATCCATTAAGTCATACATCTCATCGTGCAGGAAGACCCGGCCATCTCCAGGCCTTGTTTTGACGAAAGAAAGCCTCCGGGCTTCCTGGAGACGTCCTTCAGCATCCTCTTTGCTTGCATCCATCAATTTGGCCAAAAGCTCGGCCTCCATGCCTCTCCTGGTCCAGGCCAGGTAGTAAACGGTTGTGCGGAGAGGATCGGGCAATTCCATGATCTGGTTTATCAGTGCTCTCTCAACCTGCTCCCGGATTGATTCCAGTTCTTTGATTTCTTCCGGCGGCTTTATGAAGATGGGGAGCAACAAATCGGCCGTGGCCAGATAATCGGCCACAAGGGAGATAAGGATGGGGCGGCCCCCGGTAAGGAGGTTGATTACCCTGAGGGTT
The DNA here is from genome assembly GCA_034432815.1 of Anaerolineae bacterium. Lineage (GTDB taxonomy): Bacteria > Chloroflexota > Anaerolineae > SpSt-600 > SpSt-600 > SpSt-600. The sequence continues at coordinate 3,362 of DAOUBN010000158.1, forward strand.
TCCTCAGGGAGCTTTTCAAGCCTTTGCCTCTCTATGCTTTCTGGGGCAAGCTGGCCAATTATGGCTTTGAAATATTCCAGTGTTTCTTTCTCGCTGAAAGATCCAAGGGTTATTTCCACCAGCCTGTCTCCAAGGATTTCTCTGAGCTCCCGGGCCAGAGTTTCCCTGGGCCTTCCTGCCAGGAGGATGAGGGCCCTTGAGGCCCCGGGCAGAAATTCCCTGAATAGCCAGCTCCGGACAACAGGGTATTCAATTTCTGCTTTCAGGAGCTCCTGAAAGCGATCGCTCTCATAGTGGAGTTTCTCTAAGGTATCAAAAGCCACCACAATGAATCGGCCCCGGCTTTCCTTTTCCCAGTCCTCCAGGAAAGCCCTGGCCAGTTCCCTGCGCTTTTCCTCTATTTCCCTAAAGGCGGCTCCGGCCTCCAATACCAGCTTTTCCAGTTCCCCTTTGACCTCCTGATAACGCCTCAGCTCCAGGCCCGTGGAAACTCTGACAGCCTCAAGCAAACCCTCCATGGATCGGTTCACCGGGTGGTAAAGGTCAACGGGTTCTCTGGCCACCGTGCAGTTCCCTTCCCGGGCGAATTCGTCCAGAATCTCCTGCAGGAGCCGGGTCTTGCCGATGCCGCCCGGGCCTGTTATGTAAAACACCTTGCCTTCTCTGGCTTCAAACGCTCTGCGGATTCTGTCCAATTCTTCCCGGCGGCCAACAAAAGGGGCTGAAATCGCCGCGGGCATTCCAGGTAAAAACCTATTCATTTTGTCCTCCCCTGCACTTTTCAGAATGATATTTCGCCTCCTCTTCCCATATTTTACCATACTCTGGATGTTTTGCCCACTCCGAATAAAATCCGTAGGCTTTGCAGTGAAGCCTTTTCCACTTATCAGGGGCGCGGCGCTTCAATTCTATCTCCAGAAGTGTCCTAAGGCCGCTGTCAAGGGCATACCCTCGTCCCCTCTCATCCCAGCGGGCCAACCCCATGGCCACAAGATTTTCCCTGAACTCCCGGACCTCCCTGAAAGGCTTTCCGGAATAGTCGTTCAATAACAATTGAATGCGGGTCTCGTCAAAGTAGCGCAGCACCGAGAGTTGCTCCACTGCTGGGAGTAATTCAGGGGGCAATTTCGCAAAGGCTATATTTATCGCCTTCCCGGGGATTTCATCAGGGTTTTCTTCCGTGGCCGCAAGGTAGTTGAGCCAGGGGTAACCGAGAGCTTCCTTAAGCCAATCAATCTGCTCAATCTCACTCCAGTCCCTCTTTTTCTCCTTAAGCTTTTCAATTTGCTTTCTTGACTTGTCCAGGCTGAATTTTCCAAGGTATAAGGTTCTGTAGGAGAACCTGATCTCAGGAGAACGCCACGGGTAAATGTAACGCCTTCCACCTATTAAGAGTAGGAAGCGAGGGAGACCGAGGAGCGGAGCCATGATGAAATCCTCCACTTTGCCCAGAAATTCCCATTCCACCTGATCAATGCTGTCCAGGCATAACACAAAACTTTTACGAGGATTTTCATTCAACAAGTCTTCTGCATCGGCTTTGAGCCAGCGGGAGAGTTCGTCCAGAGAGGGCTTTTCGCCTCCGGTGGGTGGTTTCCCCCGCCATTCCGCTATCCTGGCGGATAGTTCCTCTATTAGAGTTACAACCGGCTCTTCTTTCGCCTCTTGCATCAGGCGGGCCAGGTCTTCATAGAGGGCAAAAGCTTCATCTCTCAACCTGAAATAGCATAAATGCTTGAGAAGCCATGTTTTTCCTATACCCATTGGCCCGAACACGAAGATGGCGCGCTCTCTCACCGGAACACCCCTGTTAAGCGAGCGCACCATCTCATCAATGATCTTGATTTCCTCTTCGCGATTGACGAAGAAATCTCGTTCGTATTCCAGAAACATGGGCTCTCCCTCTAAAGGCGCTTTTTTAATTCAGCCAATAAAAACTCAACATCTGCGAGATCTAAAAGCCCCTGAGGGCCCGCCCTTTTGATGTGGATATCAAAAAGGGTTGAAATCGTATGGATAACAGTTCTTGGGAGGAGAGCCGGAGAATTCTGCATTATCAGCGAATCAAGGTCATGAAGGGGGTAAGAAGAGAGGGCGTCAAGGCTTTCTATATAACCATCACTGGCTACTAAAAGGCGTTTCCTGATTACCTCTGTAAGCAAGATTTCATCCCATTCAATAATGTAAACCCCCGAACATGAGGAAATGATTGAGACTTCAATTGCGGAAGCGGTGTGTTCGTTAGGGAGAAAAACCTTGAGGAAAACCCCGTGTTTCTCCAGTTCAAGTGCTGCTTCTACTAATGGACCAAGCAAAGTGCGGACTTTATCACTGGAAGTCTGGGTCTCATAAGAAAAATCCACACCGTCGGTCAACAGGTAAACTTTTGTGAAACCAAGACATTCGGCAAGTTGCAGGAAAATTTCCCAAAGTTCTTTGGTTGAAAGGGTTGAGGAATATTCAAAGGATGTGGAGCGAAGACCCTTGAGGAGGCCCTCAATACGGGGAGAAGTCCCGGATAAGATGAGGGCTTTCCCGAACGAATTGAAAAGAGGCTCAGGGCTCCTGGCTGTTTCCAGCTGGTCCAGGTAGAAGCTCAGGGGAAGGGGCAGAGTGGAGTTGAGGAAGCGGACGAGAAGCTCTCTTTCACGGCTCCGAAGTTCTTCCCACAGGAACGGCCGGAGGCTCAGCATTGTCAGGAAAGTAGATGAAGCTGCTCTCAACATCGCCCTGAAATGCTGGTCAATGGAGGGAAGAGCATCCCAGGGGAGAAAATGCGGTATATTGTAAGGCAACGGGAAAGGGAAACCGCGAGCTGGGGGCAACCAGCAAGCCCGGATGAAATAAAGCCATAAAGCTGTTTTCCCCCCACCGGAAGGAGCAAATATGAAGGAGTGGCTATCGCTCCATATTTTCCGCAGAAGGTCATCGCGTATCACAATATAATCAAAAAGGCGGGGATCCTCGCTGGCTTCAAAGTGACAGAAAGGGTCAAACCGCAAGCCCAGATCTTTAAGCCATTGTTCCCTTCCGGGGAGGACCACATGCCCCTCCTGAATTGCCTGGTAATTATACTTTACCATGCTCTGGGAGTTTTAGCCTTTGAAATGCCTTAGAAAAAGCTCAAAGCCAGCTTTCAAGTTTCACCCCTTTGCCCCGCACAGTCGTGATCAATATGGGGTCAGAGGGATCAGGCTCAATGAGCTGGCGGAGGCGGTGCAGGAGGTTGTCCAGAACATCGTTCCAGGTCCAGCTTTCCTCCCAGCCCTTTTCTCCGGGAGATGGTATTGATGGGAGTTTCCTGTAAGCTTTGAAATAGAGCTCCTCCCGGCTGCACAGTTTGCCCGCCCTCTCATAGAGATATGATAGGACGGAAAAGAGGCTCTCGGGTATATCCTCTATCTCACGCCAGCCGACTGTGACTTTTTTCTCTTCAGGGTCCAGCAAAAGTCTCGGGAAAACACGGCGGCGGGCTTCGCGCCATTTCTCTCCCCTGACGGGTCCTCCTTCCGGAGAATTGAAGAAAAGAGAAGCGAGAGGGCGAGCAGCTTCAAGCCACCCTCGCGGAGACTCGCCTCCCCACCTTTCAAGCCAGGATAGCAATTCAGGCAATGCCTCAGGCTCTATGACCTGCGAGAGCGCGCCCACCTCACCCCCGCTTGCCACGTAAAACCTTTTCTCCACAATTTGCTTCAAAGCTTCTCTCGTCCAGTTAATCCGGTAGATCTCAACCCTCATTCGTTCCACGCTGCTGGCCCTGGTCAAACCGGAAAGATCGGGGACAGCGGGAAGGAACAGTTTGAAGCATAAACCCGGGATCTCAAAAAGAGGCAAGGCGGAGAAAAAAGCGCGCAAGCAGGCAATAGTTGCTCCTTTATCGGCTATGAGCCATCTATCAATGTTATCCCCCATAATCCATATCCCTCGCAGGCCCAGAGGGGATAAAGCTTTGAGGAGTTCTGCCATGCATACAGGAGGGGTGCTTGTTAAAGAAGAGGGCAACGGGTCAGCAGGCAGGACATATGAGATTAATTCGCTAAACCCCCGTAAAGCTAATTCTTTCCCACAGGTCTCGCCAAAAGCGTAGCGTATAAAGGAAACTATGAAGCCCTTAGCCCAATCAGGAAGCCCTTCTAAAGCGGGCCCTCGGGTTATGCGCTTCAGGATGGCCAGAGCTATTGAGCGGAACAAAGCCTCCAGCATTTCAAAGAGGCCTTCCCGAGTGGATGGATCCTTTGAGGGGAAGAAAGGCTCCCATTCAACCACAAGATGATGTGGAGAAGCATGGCTGTAAAGAGCCCGGTATAAAGCTGATTTTCCGGAACCTTCTCTTCCAAAGATTATGAAGGAACGAGGCTCGCAGAGATGGTGGAAATCGGGAGGGGGGACAAAGGCCTCCAGCAGCCATTCCCCTTCCCCTTCAGCTTTGAGTGGCCCAAAAGCGTCTGCACCTATTGCTTTCAAAGCGAGACGTCCCTCAAATCTTCTTCTTTTATGCTGGGGTCATCTAAATGGGCTGCAGCACGCTTAAGGATTTCATTGCCTATACGTATTAAATTCCTCGGGGAACCTTTTGAAGCCCGGACAATTTTACCAGCGATACCCATCAAAGGGGGACTACATAGCGCATCAAAAGAAATGATTTCGTTGGCCTTTTCTTCCTTCACACTCTTTCTCAAACGTTCCTCCAGCATCTGCGAGAGAGCTGATTCATCCCATTCCAGTGCAAATACATCCCATGCCCACCCTGAAGTCTGGGCAATGGCCCTGAAGCTTGGGCACATGATTTTGGGGTAAACGTTTGCCCCAAGAAGCATGGGCATCAGGTTTATCCAGCTTTCAAGCCATAAAGACAATTCATGGGTTAAAACAAACGGGTTTTTCAGATCCACAAGGAGGTAAATTGCATCAAATTCTCCCAACAAAGGCATAATAGACCCAAGCAACTCTCCCAGCCTTTGAGTAGATATGCTGGCGAGGGGGAAGATAGGTCCTAATTTTTCAAGCTCTTCCGCAAACGAAGACAAAAGAGGCTCGTTTAAACCTTGTGCCATAAGCTCAGCTTTAACCTTAGGGATGAAAAGCCTCCAGAAGTAACAAAGGCGTGAGCGCTGGGAGAACTCCAGGAAAACAAAAGGGTTGTGGGCTGCAAGTTCAATGGTGCGCAAAGCGAAGGTTTCCCCTATATTGAAAGCCAGGGCCTCCGCATCCGGTTTAAAGATAGACATGAACAGGCCCAGGGTTTTTCTTTCAAAATTTTTATAATCTTCGCACAGGCGGTGGAGCAAGTACAGGGCAAGAGCGCTTTTACCGGAACCGTCGAGTCCTATGACAAGGGCTGGCTGGGGGTTCAGCAGTTCATTCCAGAAGGCTGGCATAACATAATAACCAAACAGCAATGGATCTTCTTCCGCCCGCTCCGGCCCAAAAGGGCTAAACTTGAGGCCCATAACTTCACACCATTGCTCAATATCCGAACGCTCGCGCCTTTTTGGCAATTTTTCTGGTTCAGGCCACGGGATTTCAACCCTTGGCCCCACACGCTTCTGCCACTCTTCCGGTAACTTTGACCAGATTTCCGGGATACGCAGGAGCTCACGTCCGGAACGAGTTTTAAACCACTCGGTGAATAATTTATCAGGGGTGAAGTGTTCCGCGCATTTGCGTGCTTCTTCATAAAAGGCCTTTCTCCATTTCTCTGCCCCTCCAAAATCTTCCAAAAATTGGGGCAAAGTTTCAAGTAAAAATTGCCAATCCTCGTTATCACGCTCTTTCTTTAGGTAGACGTCAAGGAAATCAAGTCGTCGGTCTTTTATATAATGTTTCAGAACTTTAACGAGAGCTTCTCTCGGCTCATCCTCTAAAACTGCTGTGAGAAACTCCTCTTTTCTCTGTTCAACAACCTCTTTGAGCTTGTAATCCCATCCTTCTCTTTGCGCTTCTTCATGATAAACAAGGAGTTTTGCAGCAGCTTCCTTAGGAGACCGCAACTTTAATTCCTCCAGTTTTCTGTTTACTTCCTCTTGACGCACCTCGCCCAGATATTTGAAGCTAAGGCCTAAAACAGACATGATCAGACCCATTATTACGCTTAAATCCGCCCCTAAAAGGTAATTCAATACTTCATGCAATCCCTTTAAAAAATAATAGAGCATGAAGGGTAACGCTTTAATTTTAATTAAGGAAGCAAGCATAGGCTTAAGTGGGCTGAAAAAACGATAGAGAATTGCGAATACTACGTATAAAAGTCCGAACCAGAAAAAGAAAATGTAAACCATTTCAAGCTTAAGCCAGCCAAGGCGAAGTATAAAGGAGAGTCTCTTTTTCATCTAAGCTCTCCCTTAAACCAAATGGCTTTCGTTAAAATTATACTACCGAGTTTATGAAGAGGCCAGTTTCTTGCCTGAGAAAAGCCTTTGAGAAAACTTTCAAATAGCCGTCGCCTTTTGACACCTCCGGGGAGTTACTGTATACTTTTCCTGGTTTCAACCTGCGCACTGGAGGATTGACCAATGAAGGTGGTTATCCCGCTGGCGGGGTTGGGAACAAGGCTAAGACCCCATACTCATACCCGTCCGAAGCCTCTGGTCGTGGTGGCTGGCAAGCCCATCATAGGCCATATCCTGGACCAGTTCGCCGGGCTCAATGTGGAGGAGTTCGTCTTCATCGTGGGGCACCTGGGGGATAAAATCAGGGATTACATTGAATCCAACCACCGCTTGCCCAGGACCAGCTACTTTGAGCAAAAGGAACTTAAAGGGCAATCCCACGCCCTCTGGCTGGCCAGGGAACGCCTCAAAGGCCCCATCCTCATAACTTACTCCGACACCATCGCCGAGGCCGACCTCTCAGGCCTGGATGAGCTGGAAGCCGATGGGATATTCTTCGTGAAAGAGGTGGAAGATCCCAGGAGGTTCGGGGTGGCGGAGGTCAGGGATGGCTTCGTTACCAGGATTATAGAGAAGCCCCCCACAAAGGAGAACAGGCTGGCAGTGATCGGCCTGTATTACATAAAAGATGCTGAATGGCTCCTTAAGTGCATTGAGGAGCAGATGGCCCGCAATATCCAGCTCAAGGGGGAGTTCTACCTGGCCGATGCCCTCCAGATCATGATTGAGCAGGGCGCTCGCTTCATCACCCGCCCTGTGAAGGTCTGGAAGGATTGCGGCAAGCCTGAGACGCTGCTGGACACCAACCGTTACCTCCTGGAGAAAATGGGGAGCTCTTATCCTCCCCCGGAGGATTCAATAATCATTCCGCCCGTTTACATCGCCCCATCCGCCAGAATTTCCCGCTCCATCGTGGGCCCATACGTTTCCATCGCCGAAAGGGTTGTGGTGGAGGAGTCCATAATCCGGGATTCCATCATAAACGAGGGGGCTTACATAGAAAGGGCCGTCCTGGCCTTCTCACTGATAGGTTCCGAAGTGACTTACCAGGGGGCCTATCAGCAATTGAACGTGGGGGATTCCTCCCAGGTCAATGTGGGAACCTTTGAACTGGAAAGCCTGTGAGGTGGAGTGCTACTCCAGTTACAAATACCCCCAGGAGCCGAGGGCCTTCTCCATCGGTGCCGAAAGGTATGAAGTGGAAGGTGTTGATAGTCAGGGCCTGACCCCTGAGGGGCCTATTTTCAAGGTGAGGGCTTGCGGGAAGCATTATTTACTCCTCTACATGGAGGGCTGGGATGAATGGTTTGTCGCGGAAATTTAGTCCGCTTGTTCTGCTGATGCTGGCCATTTCTTGCATGAAGGCAACCCCGCAGCCTCCCCTCTGGTCAGGGGTTACGCTTATAGGGGAAATCCTGAAGGAGCCGGGGGCATGGGAAGGGAGAAGGGTTAAGCTCCTGGCTTATTACCGCTGGTTTGATGTCTTCGGAGAAGCAGGCTCAGGCCCGCCTGTGACAAGAAGCGATGTGGCCTTCGCCGATGTCACTGGAGCCATTTACGCAACCCGCTGGGAGAACCCAGGCCTCTCCCCGGAGGATACGGACAGGCTGTTCCTCCTGGAAGCAAAAGTGAAGGTCAATCCGGCGGGATTGCCTTACCTTGAAGTTGAGGAAAGCCGGGAAGTGGAAGGGCTTCCGAGAGGGGTGGTCCTGAGAGTTCAGCTTACGGGCGGAATAGCGGGGTTCAACAGGGAACTCCTGGTGACGGAAGAGGGCTCCGCTTTATTGCTGGACCGCAAACTCAGGCAGCATTCCCGCTTCAAGGTGGAAACAAAAGTTCTGGGAGAAATCCTGAAGCGGATCCACCCCCTCTCAGGGCAGGAGTTAGGCCAACCGATACCGGATGGCCTCAGTTACACCCTTAATTTCTGGGAAGGCGGTAAGATCCGCCACCTTATCATCCATCAGGAGACCGCTCCCGGTGAATTGAAGCCTGTGCTTGAGGCCCTTTCGGGGTGGTTCTTCAGACCATTCTGACGAAATGAAGGAGGCATAGGCCATGGAAAGGAGAAGCCTTGAGCTAACAGTGGAGGTCCCGACGAGCGTGAGGAGGGTTCTGGGAGACGAGGCCACCCTGGACCTGGTTGCTTGGTTTGTGAAAGCTGTCCCCTCGGTGGCCGTTACGAGGGAGGAGTTCAAGGAGGTTATCTCCC
>DAOUBN010000159.1:0-18058 GCA_034432815.1 Anaerolineae bacterium
GGGGGTGCGGGGTTGCAAAGCCGGGCGCCCTCCCCCCAAAGCCAGCCAAGGTGCTGCATCTCATTGATGGCCTGGAGCTCCAGCTGGCGGGAAGTTTCTTCGTCCTTTATCACGAAGGAGTGGAAGAGATACTGGAGGATGGCGGCATACTCGTGGCGGATCCCCCATTCCAGGGCTTCCAGGACCGAGGGGGAGGGAACTGGAGGAGAGACAGCGCCTTCGGCCGCTCTCCCCTCCTCCGTCCGGAACTTCTCGCCCAGCCCCAGGAAGATGCCGCGGTGGCGCTCTTCATCGGCCAGGATCCTTTCCAGGTCAGAGCGGAGCGCCGGGTCCTCCACGACGGAGATGTAGGAACGATACATGGCTATAGCCCTGTCCTCCGCCTGGACATCCCGGTCCATCCATTCGGCTTTCGTTTCGCCTCCCAGGTCCGTGAAGCCCCGCTCTATGGTAGGGGTGCCCTGAAGCCTGACGATCCAGCGGGATAGCATCCAGAAGTGGCGCATTTCGTCCCTGGCTATGCCTTCAATCTCGCAGGCTTCTTCCCCTTCCCCCATGGCGTAAGCATGCAGGAGATACTGGATGACGGCTGCATGCTCATCTCTGGCGGCAGCCCTGAGCATTTCCACCAGATCAGCCATATTTTATGCCCCCCTTTTCAGTATTTGCTGGAGGCGGTTGTATTCTCCTTCAAGGAAATTGGCATGGAAAGCTTCCTCATCGCGGAGCTTCTCAAAGATGGCCTTTATCTGGGGGTCATCTGCGAGGTCCATGGCCAGCTGGTATTTATCGCGGGCAGCCATTTCTTCAATCATCATGACCTTGAGAAAGTTGAGCCAATCCATAGCTTGCCTCCTTCAAGCGATTTCTTTGAATTTATCCCTGGGGGCATTGCACACGGGGCACCGCTCAGGGGGTTCTCCCTCGGCTATGTAGCCGCAAACCTGGCAAACGTAATACTTTGGAGCTGTTTCCGCCACAAGGTGCTGGAGGGCTCGCTTATACAGGGCAGCGTGCTCCTCCTCCACATCCCGGGCATGGCTGAAGGAGATGGCAGCCTGGCGGTCCCCTTCTTCCTCCGCTTCTTTGATAAACTGGGGATAAAACACCCCACTCGCCTTTTCCTCCCTCTCAAAGGAGGCCTTGAGGTTCGTTTCGGTATCCTTTACGACCACTTCTCCCAGGAGCCTGAGGTTGCGGGTGGCGTGGACGCGCTCGGCTTCGGCTACGGCCCGGAAGAGGGCTGCGATCTGGGGGAAGCCTTCCTCCTCCGCCTTCTCGGCGTAAGCAAGCAGGCGGAAGTAGGCCTTGGCTTCCCCCACAAAGGCCGTGTAGAGGTTCTGCTTTGTCCTCTCCCCCATCCCCTATTTCCCCATTTCCTCCAGGGCTTTCAGGATCTCGCCGATGTCGGGGACCTGCCTTATGGGGTAGATTTTCTTGAACTTTATGACCCCTTCCTCGTCCACGATGAAGACAGCCCGCTCGCTGAAGCCGTTTTTCTCCCTGAAGATCCCGTAAGCCTGAGCCACTCCGCCGTGAGGCCAGAAATCCGCCAGGAGGCGCGTCTCCCTGACCCCTATCGCTTCTGCCCAGGCCTTCTTGCAGGGGACGCTGTCCACGCTTATCCCCAGGGCCACAGCATTGAGCCTGGCGAATTCCTCCCTGTGCTTCTCCAGGTCCTGCATCTGAAGGGTGCAGACGCTGGTCCAGGCCAGAGGATGGAAGGAGAGGACCACTTTCTTCCCCCTGAGGGAGCTCAGGGTTATTTCTTTCTCATCCTGGTCCTTGAGGGTAAAATCGGGAGCGAGGTCGCCTATTTCCGCCATGTTTTATCCCCTTATTTCTTCAAGGTTGAGATTCCAAAGACCTTGTAGAGGAGGCAGAATCCGGTGGCAGCAGTGAACAGGAGCACAAGGCTTATCACGAAGATGACTATGCCCAGGGCATTGCCCTTGAAAGCCCCAAGGTAGGATATGCTCACCACCAGAAGGACAATGCCGAGTATAGCTCTTATCAGGCGGTCAACCGGGCTCTCATTTGGCTTGAACATGGCTTTCCTCCTATCCTTCAAAGAAGGGTTTCTCCCAATCATCCCACCAGGTCTGGTTGGCGGTCAGATACTCCAGGGCCTCCCGGAGGACTTTGTAGTGCTTGTTTTCCTCCTCCATGAGCAGGCTGTAGATCTCTTTGCCCACCGGCGAGGAAGTTTTGTCCCTGGCCTCTTTGTATAGGTTGTAGCTGCGTTCTTCCATTTTCAGGGCATACTCAAGGACGGCTTCATCGCCCTTCAATCCCGGCGCTTCTTCAGGAGGTGGGAATATGAAAGGCGGCAGGAGGACTCCTTCGGGGATCTCCTCCGGCTCAGGGAGCCGGGAAATGTCCAGCTTCTTGCCTTCCTCCAGGGCTTCTTCCCTGGATAACCAGGACTGCCCCCTCCGGAGCGCCTCGTATTCGGCCATGACTATGCGGAGGTGTTCCTCCTCCATCCGGGCAAGATAGGCGAAAGTATTGCGCCCGCGCTCGTCCGGACTGCGCCGGGAGGCCTCGGAATAGAAATCTCTGCCCATTTGCTCGTTTTTGATGGCCGCGGCTAAGATGACAAAGGCTTCCTCCGCCATCGCCCCCTCCCAGGTGGGGGGCAGGGAGCCCCCGCCCCCCATGGTTTTACTCCACCACCTTGATGGGATGGGAATACTCCCAGAGCCCGTGGATGTTGCAGTAGGAGGTGGCGTAAAGGGTGCCCGATTTCTGGACCTTCATCCAGAAGACCACTTCGTGGTGGGTGTATACCGGGCCTGTGTTGGGGCCCTGCACCGATTCCCCGTGGGCGTTGAAGGCGAAATGCCCGACATCGTAGGCATACTTATCCCCTTCGGGGTGGAAGTAAACGCTCACCCAGCGGATGTGGTGCTCAGTGGTGTTGGGGTGCGCTATCTCTTTGCCAATGGTGATCTTAACCTGGAAGAGTTCGCCGGCCTTGACCTCCGAAGGGGCCTCAATGACCGGAACGTGTTTTTCGGCCTTCCAGTCGGCTTTCTGGTAGAGCTCGCCTATCATGGCAAACCTCCTTTAAGAAAATTCAGAGCTTCCTCAGGGGTTATGGGGGCAGCCTCTTTTACAAGTTTCTCCATTTTGCTCCCCCATTCCCTGTCTCCTATGGAGATGCCGCCCACCGCTACCCCATCGCGGATGACAAGTTTCCGGTAAATTCCGGACTCTGGGATGGAGAAACGCAGGTGGATTGCCTGGTCCCCGGGCAGATGGATTTCCCCGACCGAGGTGAGTTCTATCCCGGTGATTTTCAGGGTATTGGATGGCACGACTTCCCTGTAGTGGGCATCTTCCCCGGCCATGGAGGCGGCAGCCACCTGGGCCTGGGCCAGCGCCACCGGGATTATGCCCCAGGATCGGCCTCGGAAAGAGGCCACATCGCCAGCAGCGTAAACGTCCGGGGCCGAAGTGGCCATCCTCTCATCCACCACAACCCCTCCTTCAACCCTGAGGCCAGCTTCTGCAGCCAGCTCCGCGTTGCAGCGAACCCCGGCAGCTATGACTACAAGCTGGGCCGGGAGCTCCCGGCCGTCCCGGAGGAGAACTCCTCTCACCTGTCCGTTCCCCAGGATGGCCCGCACCTCGGCGGAAAGGGCTATCTCCATGCCCATTTCCTCCATGAGTCTGTGGAACACGGACGCCCCTTCTTCATCCAGCTGGCGGGGAAGCAGGTGTGGTCCTCGTTCCAGGACCACGACGGACAGGCCCAGCATCCTGAGGGCTTTCGCCGTCTCGAGCCCCAAAAGGCCTCCTCCCAGCACGATGGCCCTTTTGCAATGCCTGGCGTAATCCTTTATAGCGCGGGCGTCATCCAGGGTGCGGAGGGTGAAAACCCCTTTCAGGTGGACGCCTTCAATGGGCGGGACCACAGGCCTGCTGCCTGTAGCCAGGAGGAGCTTGCTGAAGGAGTATTCCCTGCCGTCGGCTGCTGTTATAACCTTTCGGTCGGGGAAAAGGCGAACGATAGGGGTGTTAAGGTGCACCTCTATCCCCTGGCTTTCATACCAGGAAGGGGGACGAACGAACACCTCTTCTTCGGTTATCTCTCCGCCGATGAAAGCCGGCAGGCGGGGCCGATAGTAATAGTGGTAAGGTTCGGCCGTGAAGACATCAATTTTTCCTGCCCTGCGCTTCGCCAGTTCCGAGGCAACGGTGACGCCCGCCACCCCGTTGCCTATGATGACCAGGTCCAGAGGGATGGGCTTCATTGGCTTTCCTTAATAAGGCGGGCGAATTTTGCCCCGAACTCCTCTCCCCTTAAGAGATCCTCGTGGGTAGGCCTGCCGGGGAAGGTTATGGAATCAACGAGTTCCCACTTGAGGGGCTCTATGAGCTCCTTGAGCCTCCTGAGGGCTCCGCCGCTCCAGCCGTAGCTTCCGAAGTAAGCAGCCTTCCTGTTCATCACGCGCTTGAGGGCGGCCATGGTCAGGACGTGGGCAACGGGCGGGAAAAGTTCTCCCTCATAAGTAGGTGCTCCAATCACAACGCCCTGGCGGGTCCAGAGGTAAGGGAGGATGTAGGCGGGATGGGTCCGGGCTGCGTCAAAGATCTCCACCGGGACCCCCTCCCGGGATATGCCCTGGGCCACTGCGTTCATGAATTTTTCGGTGTGGCCATACATGGAGCCGTAAATGAGGGTTATGGCAGGCTCGCCGGGAGAAGAGGCGTAGTTTGCCCAGAGACGATACAGCTCCACTATGGTGGATGGATTGCGGCGCCAGATAAGGCCGTGGGATGGGGCTATCATGTCCACCTGGAGGTCCCTGAGCTTCTCAATGGCCTTGAGGACCGGACCACTGAATTTGGCCACCACGGTCACATAATAACGGAGAGCTTCCCTCTTGTAGAATTCCAGGTCCGGGCACTCATCGTCAAATATCGCCCCTCTCAGGGCGCCGTATCCCCCGAAGGCATCGCATGAGAAAAGGATGCGGGAACCAGTCTCGTAAGTCATCATGGTCTCGGGCCAGTGAACGAAGGGGGTGTGGAGGAAGCGCAGAGTCCGTTCACCCAGGGAGAGGGTTTCCCCGTCCTCAACCACCTTAACGTTTTCGGTGATGCCGAAGAAGTTCCTGAGGAGTTCAGCGCCTCTGGGGCTGACTATCACCGTGGCCCTGGGGGCTATTTGCCGGAAAGTGTAGAGGGTCCCGGTGTGATCGGGCTCCATGTGGTTTATGACGATGTAGTCAATTTCAGCGGGGTTGATGACCTCGGCTATGTTGGCGAAGAACTCGTCGGTCTTGAAGCTCTTGGCCAGGTCAATGAGGACTTTTTTCTCGTCCAGAACGATGTAGTAGTTGTAGGAAACTCCTTCCCTGTCAATGGGCCAGAGGCCCTCAAAGAGGTCAGTGGTGCGGTCGTTTATGCCCACCCAGAAGATCCCGGGTGCTATGGCTACTGGGGGCATCAGTAAGGCTCCCCTTTATCAGTCAATGGGCTGGAACATGTCCTTGGTGGCTCCACAATCGGGGCAGACCCAGTCGTCGGGGAGCTGCTCAAAGGGGGTGCCAGGAGGAATGTTCCGGTCGGGGTCGCCTTTGGCAGGGTCATAAACGTAGCCGCAAACGGTGCATTCATACTTCTTCATGGCTGGCCTCCTTTCCGGCTAAGATACTGGATTATTATCCTGGCTTCTTCGTCCGTGAGGATCGCTCCTTTAGAGCGCATCCTCTGGACTGTCTTTTCCCATTCCTCAGGGGATTTCCTGGCCCCCTGTATTGGGGCCAGAGTATGACACCTGGTGCAGCGCTCCCGGAGCAGGACCTCAGGATCCGCAGGCCTCCTGGCGCACCGGCTCGTGAAGATTATAACCAAACTTATCAAAATGGTCAAGAATATTCGGAGGTCCCGGTGATTGTTCATTGACCAAAAACCATTTCCAGCGGGAGGCTTTCCTTCTGGGAAGCCCTCTTCGGTTCCAGGTGGATCTGGCCTTCCCGCACGCCCACGATAATAGTATCGCCCATCCTGAAGCGGCCTTCCAGGAGGGCTTCGGAGAGAGGCTCTTCCACGTAACGCTGGATGGCTCTCTTGAGGGGGCGAGCTCCGAAGTTGGAGTCGTAGCCTTTCTCGGCCAGGAACTCCCTCGCTTCCTCCGTAAGCTCTATGGTCAGCTTCTGCTCCTCAAGCCTCCTGGCCAGCTTGCCGATCTCCAGGTCCACGATCTTCTTGATGTCCTCCTTTGTCAAGGGCTTGAAGACCACCACGGCGTCCACGCGGTTGAGGAATTCGGGGCGGAAGGTGCGCTTGAGTTCGGCCAGCACCTGCTCTTTCATGGCCTCGTAGCGGGTGTGGAGGTCCTTGACCTCGTCCCTGGTGGCTTTGAAGCCGAGGGCTGCTGCTTTGTTGAGCCTCTCCACCCCAATGTTGGAGGTCATGATTATTATGCAGTTGCGGAAATCAACCCTCCGGCCGCGGCCGTCGGTGAGGTGGCCTTCCTCCATTATCTGGAGGAGGATGTTGAAGACTTCGGGGTGGGCTTTCTCTATCTCGTCCAGGAGGATGACGCTGTATGGGCGATGGCGGACGGCTTCGGTCAGTTGCCCTCCTTCTTCGTAGCCCACATAACCCGGAGGAGCGCCGATGAGGCGGGAGACGGTGTGGCGCTCCATGAACTCGGACATATCTATCTGGATGAGGGCATCCTCTTTCCCGAACATGAACTCCGCCAGGGCCTTCGCCAGCTCGGTTTTCCCAACCCCCGTAGGCCCGAGGAAGATGAAGGTCCCGATGGGGCGGCGGGGATCCTTGAGGCCAGCCCTCGCCCTGCGGACAGCCCTGGCGACGGTTTCAATGGCTTCGTCCTGGCTGACGATGCGCTTGTGGAGCTCCTCCTCCATCCTGAGGAGGCGCTTCGTTTCCTCCTCCGCCAGGGAAGTCACCGGGATGCCCGTCCACATGGAGACCACTTCGGCTATGTCCTCGGGGGTAACCAGGGGCAGGTCTTCTGAAAGGTCCCATTCTTCCCTGAGTTCGGTCAGCCGCCTCTCCAGCTCCACCTCCTTGAGGCGCAGCTCAACGGCTTCCTCGTAATCGCCGAACTCAAGGATCTCCTCTTTCCTCTGGCGGATCTGCCTCAGGTTGCGGAATATATCCTGGAGCTGGCGGGCATAGGGCGATTTATACATCCGGACCCTGGCTGCGGCTTCGTCTATGAGGTCAATGGCCTTATCGGGGAGATAGCGGTCGGTTATGTAGCGGACGGAGAGGCGGACGGCGCTGAGGATGGCTTCATCGGTTATCCGGACTTTGTGGTGGGCTTCGTATCGGCTCCTGATGCCTTTCAGGATCTCAATGGTTTCCTGAGGGGTTGGCTCGGCGACGTAGACGGGCTGGAAGCGGCGCTCCAGGGCAGCATCTTTCTCCACGTATTTGCGGTAATCGTCGGGGGTTGTGGCGCCTATGCACTGGAGCTCACCCCTGGCCAGGGCTGGCTTGAGGATGTTGGCGGCATCCACGGCCGAACCGGCAGCTCCAGCTCCCACCAGCATGTGCATCTCATCTATGAAGAGGATGACGGGGGAGCGGCGTATTTCCTCTATAACTTTCTTGAGGCGCTCCTCAAACTGCCCCCTGTAGATGGTTCCGGCAACCAGCGCACCCACATCCAGCATAACCACTCTCTTGTCCAGGAGGGGCTCGGGGACTTCCCCCGCCACTATTCGCTGGGCGAGCCCTTCCACGATGGCTGTCTTTCCGACTCCCGGTTCCCCTATGAGGGCAGGGTTGTTCTTGGTGCGCCTGGCCAGGATCTGCATCACCCTCTCAATTTCCCTTTCCCGGCCTATCACCGGGTCGAGCTTCCCCTCTGCCGCCAGAGCTGTGAGGTCCACCGAAAGCTGGTCCAGGAGCGGGGTGGTGCTTTCAGGGGGGCGGAAGGAAGGCTGAGGCTTGCTTTCAATGAGGAGCTTTGTGGTCTGGCGCCGTATGGCTTCCAGGTCCACCCCCAGGTTGCGCAGGACTTCTATGGCCAGGCCTTCTTCCTCCTTGGCCAGGGCCAGGAGGAGGTGCTCGGTCCCGACGTAGTTGTGGCCCAGGCGGCGGGCCTCATCCATGGCCAGAGCCAGGACCCTCTTGGTCCTCGGGGTCAGGGTGAGCTGGGTTGGGGCATGCCTTCCGGGCTTTATGAGCCTCTCCAGGCTGCGGCGGACGTGAGCCGGGTTCACCCCGAGCTCCTCCAGGACCTTAACCGCTATGCTGTCCTTATCGTGGAGGAGGCCCAGAAGGAGGTGCTCGGTCCCGATGTAACTGTGGTTGAACCTTATGGCCTCTTCCTGGGCCAGCTTCAGGACCTTTCGGGCCTGCTTGGTGAACTTCTCCAGCTTATTCCCCATAACCCCTCCGGGAAAACTCCTCGTAATCCTTACGCCAGTCTTCGCTGGATCGGTTGTGCTCCGCCACCCTCTTGAGGCTCAGGCCCATCCGGCGGTGGACGGGGTCAAGGCTTATTATCTGGAGGCGGAGGACATCCCCGACCTTCACCACCTCTTTGGGGTGGCTGATGCGCTGGAAGGAAAGCTCGGAGATGTGGATCAGGCCTTCTATCCCTTCTTCAATCTGGACGAAAGCCCCGAAGGGAGCCAGCCTGGTCACGGTCCCTTCCACGAATTGCCCGACCCGGTATTTCTCCTCCACCATGCTCCAGGGTTCAGGCTGGAGCCGCTTCAGGCTCAGGCTCACTTTGCCCTTTTCCCTGTCCACTTCCAGGACGTAGACTTCCACCTTATCCCCAACCTTGACCACTTCGCTCGGGTGGGAGACCCTGGTCCAGGAGAGTTCGGAAAGGTGAATCAGGCCCTCAATCCCCCCTATGTCCACGAAAGCGCCGAAGTCGCATATCCCGGTGACGACCCCGGAGCATATATCCCCTTCCTGGAGCTCCCTTATCAGGCGGTTCCTCTGCTCGTTCCGCCATTCTTCCATGGCCAGCCTTTCTGACAGGATGAGGCGGCCCCCTCTCTGGGCTTCTATCACTTTCAATTTTATCTTCTGCCCCACCAGTTCCGAAAGGACTTTTGTCCTTGAGCTGCCCCTGTGGTTCCGATAGTGGGAGGGGTCAATCTGGGATAGGGGGACAAAGCCCCTGAGGACTCCGATCTTCACCAGCAAGCCGCCTTTGTTGTAGTCCACCACTTCGGCCTCAAAGGTGGCGTTGGTGCGCTTGAGCTCCTCAACATACTCCCAATCGGCCTCAACTCTGGCCCTGAGGATGGAGACAACCGCCTGGCTCGTATCGGTTTCGGGCCTTATGATGCAGACGGGTATCTCATCCCCTTCCCTGTAATTCTTGAGGATCTCGCGGGCTGGCCCTGTCAGTTCCTTGTGGTGGAGGACAGCCTCAGTTTTAGTGCCGATGTCCACCAGCACTTCATCGGGCGATATTTTCACCAGGACCCCTCTGACAATGCTTCCGGGAGCTATATGAGGGATTTCCAGAAGCTCCTGGTAGATGTCCGTCGTCTCCATAGAATCCTCCCGGCCTCGTTCGGTTCGGAATGTATTATAGACAAATCAGGGCCAGAAGGCAAAAAAGCCCAATCAGACTCACAAAGAAAAACGGGGCAAGTTGCCGGCTCCTGAAAACCTGCCCGCAAGCTCTTTCTCAAGGGGAGCCAATCCTCCCTTCCCAGACCGGGAATGAATCAAGGCCTTCTTCAGTGCGCCAGCGAGGGAAGGAAGGGCCAGTGCGCTCATATACTCCGGCCAGAAGCCTGTAACTGCCTTCGGGGATGTCAGACGGCAGCGGTATGCCGCACACCGTAATCCAGGTTATTTGACCAGGCAGAGGCACCAATGGGGGATCACACTGAACTACGGGGGCAAGAGAGCCCCCTTCCTCAACCAGGTGGAAGAAAGCGTAGACCTGAGCAGGCCAGGAATAAGCGTCCTCACGACGCCACCGGGCAAAAACTACAAGCAAGCCTCCCTGCATGGGCTGCTCAGGTTGTATCTGAATGGCTTCAAGAGCCAATCTTTCTGCAAAATTCCTGTTCACTTGACGCCAGGCTTCAGGGACTGGACGCACATACAAACGGACCGGCCATATGGCTACTCGGGTTTCATAAGCCAGTGTAAAATGTTCGGCAAGCGCTGCAGAGGCTATTCCCCTGTCGTCCCAGGCGTTGCTCCTGTATTCGGCCAGGATCACCCAGCGAACGCCTTCAAGAGCCATTTGCTCCGCCAGGTCCCTTGCAGCAGCTTCATCCTTCGCTCTTGGCGGGAGGACCAGATGAGAAACCGGCCCGCGATAGTAATACCAGATGGCAGGATCCGGGTATGTAATCACCAGGCGAGCTTGTTCTGGAGACACCCCGGATGTTAATTGCCGGAAAATTTCAGCCAATGCTCGCCACCCCAGAATCTTATCGTATTGGGGGTCGTAATACATGCGGTAAAGGCTCAACGCCACTTCTGAAGCTAAAATCACGGCGATAGTGTAACTTGACCAGCGCCGCCACCGCACGGCATTGTTGTAGTTCGCCACCCAGCCGGCTGCCATAAGGATCAGGAAAGGGGAAGAGCCCAGCACCAGATAGCGCTCGTTAAATAAGGGGCGATGGAGAGCGGCTACCCAGGTAATCCCTAAAGGTAGCAAGAGAGCAAGCAGAAGCCATATCGCACTCCACAGCCAGGTGGACTGCTTCCGGATCAATTCCCATGCACCCCACGCTGCCCATATTCCCCCTAACACGGCCAGCACCAGCCGTTCCCTGAGGGTCGTCGTCTCACCCACCAGCAGCACCCCGAACGATCGCCAAACCATTTCCCATATCGGCGGTGATTCCACTGCCCCTTTGTAGGACTGCATGAGCGGAAGAGCTACCCGGAGCCATGGAAAGTATAAAAAGAAGATCGCCGCTTGGGTTAAAAGCCAATGAGCCAATTTTTTGCTTGGCTTGCGGTGCCAGAAGATATAAATGGCCACAAACAGGTTGTGAGCCAGCCACAAGTATAGGCAACTGTAATGAATGTGGAGGGCAGACCAAATTAAAGCCCCGTATACGACCAGCATGGCCGTGTGAAAATTCCTGAGCCACCGCCACATGATCAGAGTGCTGGCCAGGGTAAAAGCCAGGCTGAGCATATACATGCGAGCGTCCTGACTGTGCCATATCAGATAAGGAGCTACGGCGGAAAGCCCCAGGGCAGCCGTGGAGATTTCTTTTCCCAACCCCATAGCGCGCGCCACTGCATAAATGAGGGCAACGGCTACAGTTCCCGCCCAGAGGCTGGGAAAGCGCAACGCCAATTCACTGTCACCTCCCAGGTTCATCCATATGTTCTGGATTATGTAACTGCCCACGGGATGAGGTTCGCCCAGTTTTATCGTCATGCGCACCATTTCAGGAAGAGACTGGCGGCTGAAGAAATAGCCAAAAGCTTCATCTCCCCGGAGTTCTTGATCGGATACCCGGTAAAGGCGTAAAGCGAAGGCCAGCATAAGGAGCCCAATAAGCCCCCAATTGCGAGGGCGAGTTTCGCGACAAAAGAATTTCCCCGCTCTCACCATTTCCCTCTGTCAATGCCTTTGGCAAACAACCCAGAACAAACCGGCAAGGAAGCTAAAAAGACTCAAACCCAGCCCATAGCGCACGCTATCAGGCCTGTATTTCAGGCTCACTTCCCAGGCCCCTGTAGGGACAGGGATCCCTATAAGGGTCAGGTTTGCCCGGACGACAATGCATGAATTGATGGAGCCATCAGCATGGCGCAATTCTGCCTTCCATCCAGGCATCCAGTTCTCGGATACTATCAATAAGCCCTCCCGATCGCTCCAGCCGGATATTATTAGATGGTCTGGAGCTAAGCGCCTGATCTGGGCATTTCCCCTGATTTCCCCCCCAGGGGACGATAGCCTTGCCGCTACATGAGCCGCTTCAGGGGATACCACAGCCTCGTGATCAACATCGCTGGCAAAATCTGCCAACCAGCGCCAGGCTTCTTCGTCGCTTGCCACACGGATGCGGTTCACTACCCATGCTCTCGGATATGAATCCTCCAGCCGATAAAAATATATGAGCCCGCCATCCGGCCCACGCGAGAAAGTTCCCAGCAGTTCGGCAGGCATGAACATTTCCTTGCGCCAGGTGAGCACATACTTGACTCCGAATAGACGCCACAGGCGGTGGAGAGGAAAATCCTTGAAGAGAGCGGCGTATCGGGCCAGCCGCAACGGACTGCTGCCGCCGAGCTCTTCTGCTTTCACCACCATGCCATAATCGGCATATACTTGGTATTCATTGAACACGCGAACGGGCTCCCTCGCAGCAAATGCTGTCTCCTGAGCAAGGGCTTCCTTTACCGCAATGACTTCAGGCGGGGTTAGGGTGTGGTTCCAGGCAGGACCGGGCACACTATTGCGGGACATATTTGTCATCCATAGATCGGCCAGGATCAGGAACAAAAGGCTCAGGTTGCGGGATTTCCGGCCAGGCCAGAGCATTACCAAACTCCCAAGTCCGGCCCAGAGCAACGTTCGGGTAGCAATGGCAGTAAAGGCCGGCAAGTTTACAGCCACTTTCCCCTGCTTAACCCATCCAAGGGCAAAAATTAAAGCGGCCCCAGCCATAGCTGCAGGGAAAATCAGAGCCTGTGAGGATTTCCGGGAATGCGGGCCCTCATCCAGGGTCGCCATCCCGAGGCCCGCAATAATGCTGAGGGAAAGCGCCACCATAGAAGCCGCCCGCTCCTGTCCGCGGAACAAAGACCAGCCGGGGGCCCAGCGGTAAAGCAAAGGGAAGAGAAAAGTTTTCTGGCCGTAAGAGATGAGCAAAAATGCCAGGGCCGCGCCAGTCCAGAAGAGCACAACCCGGCGCAAGCGACGGCCCTTTAACACCGCCCACATGCCGAGAGCGAGAGGGACAATGCCCACATAGAGCGGGGAATAATAAGTCAATACACCGGGGAAGAAGAGTTGCCAAGTATCCTGAAAAGGGAATCCTCCGCCTGCCTCGTTATAGCTCATAT
Source organism: Anaerolineae bacterium (assembly GCA_034432815.1). GTDB lineage: Bacteria > Chloroflexota > Anaerolineae > SpSt-600 > SpSt-600 > SpSt-600. The sequence continues at coordinate 13,018 of DAOUBN010000159.1, forward strand.
GAGCGCGCACACTCAGGCGGGTGAATTCCAGACCAGGCCACCACTGAACAGCGGTCAATCCGGCGACAAAAAGCATTAAACACGCTGTCCTGGCTAATGCGTCCAGTTTGCTTTTCCAAGTGGGTTTCTGAATTGCGAGGAATAAAGCCCACGCTCCAAAGAGGTAAACGCCCATCAGGAATGTTTGGGGGTGGCCCGCAAAAAAGGCGAAACTCAGAGCCAATGCAGAGGCAATCCAACCCTTACCATGTCCGCTAAAACCCTCATGTAATCCCCACAGAGCCCAGGGGAGCCAGGAAACAGTGTGAAGGATAGAGACCTGCAGCGGCGGATAACCTGTCAGAAAACCGGAGAAAGCGAAGGTGATCCCGGCACTGAAGGCTGCATAAAAGGTGCGGGAAAGGGAAAGAGGCAGCATGTGAATGCCCCATCCTGCCAGGGCCAAATGCAGAGCCGCATCCACCTGAAAAAGATAGGCCCGTGCCCCCGGCGTGTTCCAGAAACCTGTCAGCAACAAAAGAAGGGTTGTGGGAAAGTAGAAGACCGCAGCCTGAACATCGGCCAGGAAAGGGTGACCGGCAAAAGTGTAAGGATTCCAGAGAGGCAGGCGGCCTTTTGCCAGATTCTCCGTGAGGTAAAGGGCAAAGGGCACAAAATGGTAAGTGAGATCTCCATCGGGGAAACGGCGCAGACCCAGAAGATGCTGGAAATAAAAAATCAAAGCAAGCAGGAGATAAATCCCGCCACTGCGCCAGAAAGACACAAATTTATGCTCCCGGCTATTCCCCGACGTCCGCATTTGGTTCACCGCACATCCAGAAAGGCCAGCGTAAGGGAATCCCCTTCAGAACATGGAACCCGCTCGCCGCTAACCGGGTTGTAAAAGCCAACCCGTAAAACATAACGGCCAGGAGGAAGGTTTACCAGGAAACCGTAGCGGTCCACTACTTTGAGCGTGTCTCCTTCGGGCAAATCAAGCCACCAGCCATCTCTGGGCAAGCGATCCTGTTGCAGCAATGGGGGAGCATCCGGCAGCCCTATGTGCACGAAAACCTTCCAGCTTTGCAATGCCTCCCTGGTGCCATGCCATGTCAGTGAGAGTTTCAGAGAGTCGTTACTCTGCAAAGTGACAACTGAAGGGATTTCCTGAGATAGGCTTATGCTGCCTTCAACCGCTGCCTCTTCCAGCTGTATGCCATTCTGCCAACCTATGCTCCGCCGCACTACAACGCTTTCGCCCCCGGGGCTGAGGAAAAAGAGCAAGCGCATCCAATCCTCGTAAGTGTATTCTTTGACTTTATAAGCGTGATCAAGAAGGAAAATTTCAAGCCCTGGTTCAGAATCCGACCAGCGGTTGAGTGGACGCATAAGCCAGATCCGTCGGTAATTGCGCAACAAGCTCTGCAACGCAGTCGCAGAACTCTCATCAAGGGGGGCTGGTTTTGATGGCTTTATTTCCCACTCCACAGGTGCCCGCAGCCAGTTGAGGAAATAATCGGTAAAATAAGGGGTTGTGATCAACAGAGCGTCGCCAGGCGCAGCTTCACGGTTCAACTGGGCAATGAGAGGGGAAAGATACCGGGAATTCTCGTGAAAATCCAATTGAGGATCGTTTCGCACGGCCCATAGAGAAGCAACGGTCATTACTGGTAGAAAGAGCATGATGGCGAAAAGGCTGATCAGGCCGCGCCGGGACAAAGTTTGACCACAGGCAGTCACTCGCCATATTATAGCCAAGCTTACGCCAACGATCCCCAGCGCAACCCCCAGAGGCAACGCTACCTCAGGTCCAGTTGCCCGCGTCCAGGCTATTGCCAGTTCTCCTTCGCGCAACATGCGCCACTGGCCGAGAATTGGGTTGTAACGCAAGTCCCAGGCTACCTGCGCCATAGCTCTGTGGTAATTTCCCGCAACAAGGTAAACGTTCCTGTGGAGCACTCCTTCATACTTGCGGATGTCCACCAGAACTCCGCTCAATTGAGGGAATAGAGCCAAAGCCCCTATGATAGCCAGGGCAACCCTGCCCCAGCGCTTATGTCCAAGTCCTTCAATGGCGGGAGCCGCAGCAATCATAATGAGAGGGACAATAGGCACCAAGAAACGAGGCCCCCAATTCAGCCCACCCCACCAGATGGTGCCTCCAACTTCTGTCCCGTAGCCCAGAATGTGCACGAGCGCCACCAGTCCAACGGCTACCGCCATATCGGGTTGCTCTTGCCATAACCGCGGGAATCCAGCAAGCGCCAGGATAAGGGCAGGTGAGTAAACAAGCAACCCTTTTCCAGGGCTCAGTGTCATATTGACAATTGTCCTCATTACCCGATCCGTCTGGTAAAAAAGGACCTTTACACCCTCCATGGCCACCCACACCCACAGCATGCCCAGAAGAGCGCTTGCAGCCGATTGTTTTGTGAACACAGCCGCGGCCAGAGCAGCGCCTGAGACCAGAAAACCTGCAAGTTTATATCGCCGAAGCAGGTATGGCGCTCCAAGAGCCAGAAGAAGCAGAGCGCCAGCAAGGGGCTCCCGGAATAAGCGCTGGCTGTATGGCCAGGCAATGGTGCAAAAGGCATAAAAGAATGCGGTGAGAAGAGCCGTCTCCAGGGAAAAAGTCAAACTCCGCACTATGCTGAACAGTAAAGCGGCCGTCCCGGCAGTTACTGCAATATTGCTCAACATCGCTGCCTGCAGCCGCCCAACATGCAAGCCGTCGCTTATCCAGAGCCAGGGTAAAAGAGCAAGAGGCGCGAAGGGCTCTTCATCGCCAGCAAAAGGGTTGCTGGTGGAAAAGACCCCTGTCCGCTGCCAGCGGCTCGCAATGGCAAATATGGCTCGCTCGTCATCGCTAATCGGGTAGCCTGAGTAAGTTAAGAACAACACTCCAAAGACAAGGAGAAAGACAGTTAAAGCCAGAGCGGCCTCGGCAAAACCATTGGCTACACAAAACTTGGGCTTGCCCCTGAATTTTATAGGACCACGCCAGGGGTTCTTGCGGAGCCAGAATTTTCGGCTATCCATTAATCTGAAGGCCAACCTATTCCCCCTCAAAGGGATTCCATTCCGGCAATAATGTCCGCAACTCTGCTTAAGTATAGCACAAATTTGAATTTCAACAAAAGTGGATGGCCTGGCTACCAGGGCTTTTCAATGTTCCAACGTTCCAACAAAGGGGGATGCAGGGGGACGTCCCCCAAAAATGGGGGTGAAGGGGGCTTTGCCCCCTCCCGGGGGGCCATGGGGGGTGTCCACCCACCTCTTCTCCGTTAGAGTAGAAAACTGTCCGCTCAACCCTGTTCTCAACTTCACAATTTCTTCACAGGAGCCCGGTATAATCCAGGCTGGAAGAACTCCAAGGAGGAGGTGGCGAAATGAGGAAGTGGCTGGCAATTCTGGCGGTGCTGGCAGTGGTCGGGCTCCTGCTCGGCCTGGGGGTAAAGGTTGCCCTCGCCCAGACTCCAACTCCGACCCCGAAAGCTCCTGCTCCGGTGCCCTGGAAAGGTTTCGGGTGTGGGCCGGGATGCAACGCAAGTTCCATCGCTGAAGCCCTCGGGATGAGCACCGATGAGCTTGCAGCAGCCCTGCGCGAGGGCAAGACCATCGCCCAGTTGGCCGAAGAGAAAGGTGTTCCCCTTTCCACGATAATAGACCAGTGCCTCCAGTTTGAGAAGGACTGGCTCTCCTTCCTGGTCCAGAAGGGCTACATAACCCAGGAAATGGCCGATAAGTGGCTCAGCATCCAGAGGCAGATCCTGGAGTTCCGGTTCACGTATAACTGGAGGAGAGGCTTCGGCTGGGGCTGGGGATGGGGCAGGATGCGCGGCCCTAAGGGCTTCGGCCCGCGCCGGTAAGCCCTGAAGAAACGAAAGAGCGGGGGAGGAGCACTCCTCCCCCGCTTTCAGTTTACAGGTCGGCAAGGGCTGCCACGCCAGGTAACTCCCGGCCTTCCAGGAACTCAAGGCTCGCCCCGCCGCCGGTGGAAACGTGGGTGAGCTTTTCGGCAACGCCGGCGGCTTCCACCGCAGCAGCGGAATCGCCTCCGCCCACCACCGTGGTGACGCCTTCCAGTTCCGCCAGGACCCGGGCTATGGCGAAAGTCCCCCGGTGAAATGGCTCCACTTCAAAGACGCCCAGAGGGCCGTTCCAGAAGACCGTCCGGGCCTGCCGGAGCTTTTCCCCAAAAAGGGAAACGGTTTCGGGGCCCACGTCCAGGATTCGCCATCCCTCCGGAACCTCGCCTGGCTTCACCGTCCTCACTGAAGCATCAGGCGCCAGGCGGTCAGCTATCACCACATCCACGGGGAGGACGATTTTGGCTCCGCCTTCCCGGAGCAGTTCCCGGGCCGTATCCAGCGCTTCCTCCTCCACCAGGGAATCGCCGACCCCGTAGCCCATGGCCTTGAAGAAGGTGTTGGCCATCCCCCCGCCGATGAGGAGGAGGTCCACCCTGGCTAAGAGGTTGCGGATCACCCCGATTTTATCGGATATCTTTGCGCCGCCGAGGATGGCCACGAAAGGCCTTTCGGGGCTGGAAAGCAGGAGGCCGAGGAAGCGAAGTTCCCTTTCCATCAGGAAGCCGGCCACGGCAGGGAGGTAGCGGGCAACCCCTTCGGTAGAGGCGTGGGCCCGGTGGGCAGTGGCGAAAGCATCGTTAACGTAAACATCGGCCAGGGAAGCGAGCTTCCGGGCGAATTCCGGATCGTTGGCCTCCTCTTCCGGGTGGAAACGGAGGTTCTCCAGCAGGATCACATCCCCGGGCTTCATCTCCCTGACAGCCTTTTCAACCTCCGGCCCGACGCAATCGTCAAGCTTTTTAACCGGGATCCCCAGGATTTCCGACAGCCTCTGAGCTACCGGGTCCAGCCTGAACTCGGGGGATGGCTTTTTGGGTCGCCCCAGGTGGGACATGAGGATCACGGCAGCGCCGTGGTCCAGGAGATACTGGATGGTCGGCACCGTGGCCCGGATGCGCCGGTCGTCGGTAATCCGGCCTTCGGAGATGGGGACGTTGTAATCAACCCTGACCAGCACCCTCTTTCCCTGA
>DAOUBN010000160.1:0-1504 GCA_034432815.1 Anaerolineae bacterium
TGGAAGGCTCTCCCCGCTTCAGCCAGGACTTCGCACACGTTCTCTTCGTCTCCGCACCCTATGATGTGCCCATCCGGTTCAACCCGGCTCAGGAATTCCCTGTAGGCCTCCTTCATTTCCTCCAGAGTCGGGTAGCAATCAGGGTGGTCTGCCTCCACTGCGGTCACCAGGGCCAGGAAAGGCCTGAGGCCGAGGAAAGTCCGGTCGTATTCATCGGCTTCAATGACAAAGTATTGCCCCTGGCCCTGCCTGGCGTTTGTGCCCGAATCGGCCAGGATTCCTCCCACTATGAACGAGGGGGAAAGCCCGGCCTTTTCCAGGATGTGCGCGATCATGGCGGTGGTGGTGCTCTTGCCGTGGGTCCCGGCCACAGACACAACCTTGTAGCACCGGGTGAGCCAGTCCAGAAATTCCCTCCGCCTGAGCACCGGGATCCCGAGCCTCAAAGCTTCCCGAACCTCCGGGTTGTCCGCTGGAACGGCGGAGGAAATGAGCACCATTCCGGCCCCGTGGACGTTTTCCTCCCTGTGGCCTGCGAAAATTTTCACCCCTTCCCTCGCCAATTCTTCAGTGAGGGGCGATGGAGCCCTGTCGGAGCCCGAGACCTCGTAGCCCCGCTCCTTCAGTATCCTGGCTATGGCCGAAAGCCCTGCCCCTCCGATCCCTACCAGGTGGATCCTCATTTCCCTGCCTCGCTTTCAGGTGACGGCCACGAAGATGAAGATGAGCAGGAGGGCCATGATCCCGTATAAGGTCAAACCTTTGAGTAAGTTCTCCGGCAGGTATTTCACCATTTGCTCCGCCGTCTTGCTCAGGGTTCCGCTCCACATGCCGGGGGGCAACGGGTAGCCGGTGTTGTGGAGGTAATACCAGATGGTTCCGGCTATGAAGTAGCCGTTGATGAGGCCAACTATGAAGCCCAGCAGGGCTTCCTGGCATCCCACTCTGGCCCTCTGAAAGAGACCTCTCACTGGTCCTACGCCCCTTGCAGCGGTGGGGCCGTAGTAGCCGAAGAAAGTGACGATCCCGAAAACGGACAGCTGCACCACAAGCTGGGTGATGGGGTCGGTGGCTGGCCGCCGGGTTAGCTGGGCTATGATGGGCACCAGGATGAAGACTTTGGTTTCGGGGGGAGCACCGGGAGGGGTTATGACCAGGGCATTGATGATGAAGAGGGCGACGACTATGCTGGCGGTGGCGATGAGTTCCTTGACCCAGCCCCGGCTCATCCCTATTATCCCGAAGAGCAAGACGAGCGCTATGAAGACTGCCTCTATGGCTATCATTTCTTTCCGCCTCACTTTCTCAGAGTGGGGGGATACCCCCCACCCCCTTGCACTCCCGGTTTCCCCCACCCTCGTTGGCTCAGGGTTTGCTGGGGTTCATGGTCCCCCTCGCGGCCGGGTTGCAGGAGAAGGCCGCTCGCCCCTTGATTTGTTTTCCCTGGGGGGACCACCCCCCAGGCCCCCCGGGAGGGGGCAAAGCCCCCTCCACCCCCGATTTT
>DAOUBN010000161.1:0-4552 GCA_034432815.1 Anaerolineae bacterium
TGGGGGGTGTCCCCCCACAAAAACAAAATTGGGGGCGAGTTGCCAGCCTCTGAAACCTGCCCACGAGTGGGAGGCTGAAGCCAGGCTTAACCGGAGCAAACGGGGGTGGGAAAAAGAGAAAAAAGGCAGGGGGACACCCCCGCATCCCCCCGGGAGGGGACTTCGCCCCCTCCACCCCAGTAAAAGAGGAAAAACAGGGGGTGCATGGGGGCGGAGCCTCCCCTGACGGGGGGAGGTGAGGGGTGTCCCCCCACAAAAACTAAAATGGGAGCGAGTTGCCAGCCCCTGAAACCCGCCCACGAGTGGGACCCTGAAGCAGGGCTTGGCCGCAGTTAACGGGGGTGGGAAAAGACGAAGTCCTCCTGCACCCCCTGTTTTTCAAGGGAGATGCCGGCCCTCCGCTAAATCCCGAGGCGTCGCCTTAAGGCACTCCTGACAGCCTCAAACTCATCCCAGGGATACTCCACGGTCCCGATGCACATAGATTGCTCGTGTCCCTTGCCGGTTATCAGGACCAGGTCGCCGGGGCGGGCGTTCAGTATCGCCCACTCAATGGCCTCCCTCCGGTCGGGGATGGCCACATAGCCCTCGCCCTCCCGGCGACCCGCCCGCCGGCACCCCTGGGCGATCTGTTCTATGATTTCGTTCACCTCCTCGGTCCTGGGATCCTCCGCCGTGAGGACGGCCAGGTCAGCCAGGCGGCCGGCGATTTCCCCCATCATGGGCCGCTTGGCCCGGTCCCTCAGCCCGGCGCACCCGAAAACCACAATGAGCCTGCCCTCTGTCCAGGGGCGGCACGTCTTCAGAGCCTCCTCCAGAGCCCTCGGAGTGTGGGCGAAGTCCACGATCACAGTGAAATCCTGGCCCAGGTCCACCTTCTCCATCCTCCCCCTGACCCTCTCCACTCTCCTCACCCCCTCCGCAATGGCCTCAGGGGGTATGCCCTGGGATAGAGCCACGGCTGCGGCCGCCAGGATGTTGTAGACGTTGAAGTGCCCCACAAGCCGGCTCTCAACATAAAACCTGCCCCCCCTGTGGACCACCGCAAACCTCAAGCCGTCAGGATCAGCCCGGATTTCCCTGGCTGTCACATCGGCCGGGGAATTGATGCCATAAGTGATGTGGAGATCAGCGGGGATGGCCAGGAGGTAAGGAGCGGAGGAGTCGTCGGCATTTATCACCGCCACTTTGGGAACTCCGGGCTTGCGGAAAGAGGACAGGAGGCTCCTGAAGAGGAGGGCTTTGGATTCGCGGTAGGCTTCGTAAGTCCCGTGGTAATCCAGGTGCTCGTGGGTTATGTTGGTGACCACAGCCACATCAAATTCGCATCCGGTCACCCGGTGCTGGTGGAGGCCGTGGGAAGTGGCTTCCAGGACAGCGTATTGGGCTCCCGCTTCCACCATTTCCGCCAGGTAGAACTGGACATCGGGGGCCTCGGGGGTTGTGGTGTGGAGGCCGGTGTCGTATACTTTATCGCCGATGCGGGCGTTCACGGTGCTTATCATCCCTGCCCTGTAACCTGCCGCCTCAAGGATGGAGTGGATCAGGTTTACGGTGGTGGTCTTGCCGTCAGTTCCGGTCACTCCGATGACCCTGAGCCTGCGGCCCGGGTGGCCGTAGAAGGCTGCTGAAAGGATTGCCAGGGCATGGCGGGAGTCCTTAACTTGGAGGTAAGGGACCAGAAGTTCGGGGATTTCCCTTTCCCCAGCAACTGCCCTGGCCCCTCTCTCCAAGGCTTGCGGGATGAACTGATGGCCATCCTGGCTGAGGCCTGGTATCGCCACGAAGATTTCCCCGCCCTTTACCGCCCGCGAATCGTGGGCCACCCCCATTATTTCCACCCCAACGGGCCCGGAGAAGCGGACCAGGAGGCCGGCTTCCTGGAGTTCCTCCAGAAGTGCTTTCAGGTTCATCTCTTTTCCCTGAACAAAAGGTTCAGGATTATGCTGACCACGCTGACCACTATGGCTCCCCAAAGGGCTGGCCAGAACCCGTGGATGTAGAAGGGGAAGCCCAGCTGCTGCCCTATCCAGGCCGTCAGGGCCAGCATAACAGCGTTGAGCACCAGAGTGAAAAGGCCAAGGGTCAGGACTATGAGGGGGCAGGTGAGGAACCTGAGGACAGGCCCTATCAGGGCATTGATGATGCCGAAGATGAGGGCCAGGATGGCCAGCCCCTGCCAGTTCCCCTGGAACTCAATCCCGGGGACGAGCTTGACGGCCGCCCAGAGGGCTGCGGTGTTTATGAGCCACCTTATGAGGAGACGGCGCATTTCTTCCTCCTATTCAACGTAGATTTCCACCCTCTCCCCCTCCTCCTCATCCTCCACATCCACGATCTTGCCCTGCGCTCCGAGCCTTATCTTTTCCCATATCTCCTCCCATTTCGGGGAGAAGCGGGCTCCAATGCTGAAACCCAGGTTTATGAGGTGGAGGGGGATGTTAATGTTCACCCGCTGCCTGCCTGTGCGCAGGTCGGTAACCCTTATGCGGAACCACCTTTCCGATGGAGGCGGTTCCCGGCGGCGGGAGGCTTCAAGGGCTTCAAGGAGCCTGGCAGCCTCCTCAGCCGTTATCTTCCCTTCCTCCAGCATCTTCAGGATCTTCATCCTCTCCTCATCCATAGCTCAATACCTCCTTGCTGGCATTTTCCAGGTCCAGCCGCATCTGGATAAGGACTCTCACCGTCCTGAACCCTGCTCTTTCCAGGACGCGGACAAGCTCCTCGTATTCGGCGGGGATTTTAGTGTAGGCGACGCCCCGGAAAGGCTTTTCCAGGGGTTTGAGGATTCTTTCCGCCAGGGCTTCCTCAGTTTCGCCCCTGGCCTCAGGGTGGATCAGGAACTGAAGCTTGTGCCTTTTCCCCAGGAGGCTTTTCCAGAGGGCCGCGGTGGCCACCATCCTGCCATCCCTGAGGACCATCACGTGGCGCAGGTCATAGCCCTGGGCCATGTAAGCCAGACGGTTGAGGAAGGGGCTGAAGGACATGGGACGGAAGCCTTCGGGCCTGGGTCTTTCAAGCCAGAGGAGGCCCGGGGGTATTGAGGCAAGGGCCAGCTCATACTCCTCTTCCCACCGGGACAGCTCAAAGTCCACGGCTTTCTCGCCAGAGGCCTGAGGGGGCCTGGCTGTGCCCTCCAGTTCCATCTCCACCACTCTCCCCAGCTCCACAAAGCCCAGGCTCCTGTAGAGGGATATGGCTACGGGGTTATCATCTCTCACCTGCAGCGTGACCCAGCGTCCTCCCTGGTCCCAGATGTAGGAGAGGGCGGCCTGCATGAGGCGGCGGGCTATGCCCCTGGAGCGATGGGAGGAAGCCACCGCTACATTGCTTATGTGCCACCGGTCCCACCCGGTCTGATTGACCGAGACGTTCCCCACCACCTTGCCATCCTCGTCCCAGACGAATCCCTTGAACTCCCCCCTCAGGGCCGAATCCAGAGCGAAGAGCACGCCTCCCAGCGCCCCCGTTTTTCCGATGAACCGCAGGTCCCTGATGAGTTCCCGCCCTTCCCGGCTCAGATCCGAACCGAAGGCTTCCTCCAGGAGGTCGGCTATCTGGGTCAGGTCCCTTTCGGGGCGCATCATCCTGATGAAGCCCAAGGCTTCCTCCTCAATCTTCCAGGGCTTCCAGGAAGGCTGCTCCTTCTTCCGGGGAGATCCTGCCTTCTGCCACTAACTGGAGGATGCGGAGCTTTTCGTCCCGGGCTGGGGAGCGCTGGGGCCGTTTCCCTTCGAGGCGGGCCTGGGCTTCTTCAAGGGCGGCGCGGGCTTTAGCGAGGCCTTTCCTCAGGGCCTCGCGAATTTCTCCTCCGAGCTTTTCCCAGTCCATTTCCTCCATTTTCTCCTGAAGGGCGACGGCGGCAGGCTCCAGCTCCTTCTCAATTTTGCGGGTAAGGGCCCGGGCCAGAGCATTGACCTGCTCCACAAGCTTGCGGAATTCCTCCCCAAGCCTGTAATCCTGTTCGCTCATGGTTTATCCCTCCCCGCGCAATCGCCTGATGGCTTCTTCAACTGTTATTTTACCCTGGGCGAGCTCTTCCAGGATTGCTTTGCGCTCTTCGGGGGCGACCTGCGGCTCCTCTTTCACCTCGTAACCCAGAGCCTTTATCACCTCAAGGAGGCGGGCTCTGGCAGTAGGGTAGGAGATTCCCAGCATCTCCTGGACCCTGTTGAGCTTCCCTTCGCACCGGAGGAAGACTTCCACGAATTGCATCTGCTCCGGAGTCAGGCGGTATAGCCTTCCGAGGTCAAAATTCCCTTCCATCCTTGTCCCGCACTCGGGGCAATGGAGCGCGGTAACGATCATCTGAGCCCCGCAGACCGGGCAATTCCCCAGGACCTTCCTCATGCTCTCTCCCCCCTTTCCGGTTTTGGCAGGATTATAACTCATGCTTTCACTTCTGTCAAGCCAGGCTCAACAATTTTTATAATCGCCTTAAACTTTTGGGCGACGACAAGGGGCGCAGGGGAGGCAAAGCCCTATGCCGTGGGGCCATGAGGATGTCCCCCTGCCATTTCTATTCTTTTTCCCACCCCCGTTCCCTGCGGCT
>DAOUBN010000162.1:0-6593 GCA_034432815.1 Anaerolineae bacterium
CACCCCCCAGACCCTCCGGGAAGGGGCTCCGCCCCCTCCACCCCCATGAGGGAAAAACAGGGGGTGCAGGGGGACAAAGTCCCCCTGACGGGGGGAAGTGGGGGGTGTCCCCCCAGGAAAGCAAAAATTGGGGGCGAGCTGGCATCTCCTGAAGCCTGTCCACGAGTGGGGGCCTGAAGCCAGGCTGGGCCGCAGGGAACAGGGGTGGGGGATTTGTTTTTCTGGGGGCACATCCCCTATACCCCCTGGCATGGGGCTTCGCCCCCTGCACCCCCCTTCAGGGAACACTCCCGCAACCTCCTGGGAGTGGGTGGAGCCTCATCCACTTCCGTGTTTTTGTGAATTTACAGCATGGGTTTGCACGGCGCAGGCTCTTGTGATAAAATCGGCCCAAAAACCCGGGAAGGAGGGAGCAAACATGAAGACCGAGACGTTCAGGGGCAGAGACTTCATCGCCCTCACGGACTGGTCAAGGGAAGAGATTGAGACCATACTGGATGTGGCCCTTGACCTTAAGAGAAGGTTCGTCATGGGAGAGCCCCACGACCACATCCTCAGAGGCAAAACCCTCTTCATGATCTTCTACAACCGCTCCCTCAGGACCCGCAACTCCTTTGAGGCTGGCATGACCCAGCTCGGGGGCCACGCTCACTACCTGGAGCCAGAGCAGATCTACACCCCCGCTCTCCCCGGCAAGGAAGTGGCTTACACCACCGAAAGAGTCTCCGATGTGGCCAGGGTCCTTTCCAGAATGGGCCACGGGATCGCCATCCGCTGCTACGGCGAGCCGGTGGACTGGGTCTACGGCGCCGCCCACGAGCTCATCCGCAACTTCGCCTACTGGGCCGATATCCCCGTCCTCAACATGGAGTGCGATAAGGAGCACCCGTTCCAGGCTCTGGCCGACATCCTCACCGTCAAGGAGAAATTCGGAGGCTTTTCTGGGGTCAAGTTCGTGATGAGCTGGGCCTACTCCCCCAGCATCCACAAGCCCAGAGCTGTGCCTCAGTCGGCCATAATTGCGGCCACAATGATGGGGATGGATGTGGTCCTGGCTCACCCGGAGGGCTTTGAGCTCGACCCCGAAATCATCAAAGTTTGCGAGGAGAACGTCAAACGCTACGGAGGCTCCTTCCAGATCGTCCACGATATGAAGGAGGCTTTCCGCGGAGCTCATGTGGTCTACCCCAAATCCTGGGCCGCTGTCCCCATTTTCAAGCCTCCCGTCGGGGAGGACAGCCCTCAGAAGGCCAGGGAGCTCTTTGAGGCCAACAGGCACTGGATATGCGACGCCGAGAAGATGAAGCTGGCCCACCCCGAGGCCATATACATGCACTGCCTCCCCTGCGACCGCGGCTTTGAGGTGACCGATGAGGTCATTGACAAGACTGAAGGTCCCGGCTGGCGCTCGGTGGTGTTTGACCAGGCGGAAAACCGCCTCCACGTGCAGAAGGCGGTTATGGCAATGGTGATGAGGTGATGCCAGAGGGGCGGGGCCTGGTCCCCGCCCCCTTTTTGCGGAGGGAAAATGCCTGAAGTTGACCTCCTGCTCTTAGCTTCCCAGGTAGCCACTCCCTTCCACCCCGGCCCGGCCAGGAAAGAAAAGCTGGGCGAAATCCTCGTGCTCCAGGACGGGGCCATAGCCGTTGACGGCGGCCTCATCGTGGAAGTGGGGCCCCGGAGCGAACTCCTGAAGAAGTATTCGGCCAGGGAAATCCTGGATTTCCCCGGATGCACCGCCACCCCCGGCCTGGTGGACCCCCACACTCACCTGGTTTTCGCCGGAGACAGGGTGGACGAGTTTGAGCTCAGGCTCAGGGGGGCGACCTACCTTGAAATCATGGCTGCCGGGGGAGGGATCATGTCCACTGTCAGGAAGACCCGGGAGGCCCCGTTTGAAGTTCTCCTGGAAGAGGCCCGCAGGCGGGTTCGCTCTTTCCTCTCCTCCGGCACCACCACTGTGGAGGTAAAGACCGGCTACGGCCTGGATACCGCAACTGAGCTCAAGATGATGGAGGTCATCCTGGCTCTGAGGGAGGAGGGCCCCCTTGATATCGCTCCCACTTTCCTGGGGGCTCACGCCATCCCCGAGGAGTTCCGGGGCCGGCCGGAGGACTACGTGGACCTGGTGGTCGGGGAGATGCTTCCAGCCCTCGTTAGCTGGGCCGAAGAGAGGGGGATCAGCAGGGAGGGTATCTTCTGCGATGTCTTCTGCGATGAAGGGGCCTTCAGCCTGGAGCAGTCGGCTAAAATCCTGAAGAAGGCCAGGGAGCTGGGCTTCTCCCTCAAAATCCACAGCGACGAATTCAAACCCCTTGGAGGGACTGGCCTGGCGGTGGAGCTGGGAGCCGCCTCCGCCGATCACCTGGCGGTCACTCCGGAAGATGAAGCCATCAAGCTCGCATCCTCCCGGACCATCGGGGTGATCCTGCCTGGAACTTCCTTCGGGCTCGGGCACACCCATTTCGCCGATGGAAAGGGCCTCATTGAGAAGGGCGTGGCACTGGCCCTCGGCACCGACTTCAACCCCGGGACTTGCTGGTGCGAGTCCATGCCCTTCATGATGGCCCTGGCCTGCCGCTACTGCGGCCTGTCTCCGGCTCAGGCCCTCACCGCTTCCACCCTCAACGCCGCCTGGGCCCTCAAGATGGGAGACAGGATCGGCTCCTTGGAGGCGGGCAAGCAGGCCGACATCGCCGTGTGGGATTTCCCGGACTACCGGCACCTCGCTTACCGCTTCGGCAATGTGAGGGCCAGGGCCGTTTTCAAAAGGGGGAGAATGGTTTATCCGGATTATCAAGGTAATACCCGAGGCCCCGGACGCTCTTGATGCGCATCGGGTTTGAGGGGTCGGGCTCCAGTTTCCTGCGCAGCCTGAAGATGTAGTGGCGGATTAGCTCCGGGGTGTAATCGGGGGAGAGGAGGTCTGCAATCTTCTCAGGGCTGAGGATCTGGCGGGGATGACGGGCGAGACATTCCAGAACGGCGAATTCCTTCCGGCTGAGCTTAACAGGACGCCCGCCCAGGAAAAGTTCCTGGGTGGAAAAATTCATCAGAAGGTAGCCATCGGTGTAGATTTCAACTTTGGGGGCGGGAGAGGAGCTTGCTGTGCGCCTGAGGAGGGCTTTGACTCTGGCCACTATCTCCCTCGGGGAAGCGGACTTGAAAAGGGCATCATCGGCTCCCATCTCCAGAGCCTTTATCCTCTCCTCAACCTTCCCCGGCTCCACCAGAGCCAGGATGCGGATGGGAGCTATCTCCTTAAGCTTGGCGATGAACTCCCACCTCCCCGGCTCGCTCCCCCACGGGGGCAGTTCTATCGCTACCAGCTGGGGTTTCCACTGCCAGAAGATAGCAGCTGCCCGAGCGAAGTTTTTCTCCACCTGGACCGAGATGTGGCTGGAGCTCAGGAGCTCGCCTACGGTGCTGAGAATTTGCTCGTTCTCTCCTGCCAGCAGGACCTTCATTGCTCCTTTTCCCTTAACTGGATAGTGCGGAGTGAGCCATGAAAAGGCTGGCCTCCGTTGCGCTTTTGCCCCTGATCCTGACCCTGTGGCTTGCTTTTTCCCTCCCTTCCGAAAGGATGATGAGGTGGCCTTCCATCCTGCACCCAACCTTCACCCCCACTCCTCCCTTTACCCCGACCCCGGAAGAGTTCTTCCGGCGGCAGAACTTCCCCCTGCCCCAGTCCGAACTGGGTTCTCCGGCCCCGGAGGAGGAATTTCTTCGGCTGGCGAACCGCCTCCTGCTTCAAACCCCTGCCTTCACCCCGACCCCAACCCCTACCCCTGCTCCAACGCCGGACGGTATCCGTAGGGAGGCTGCAGTCCCCATATTGCTCTACCACTACATATCCCCGCCTCCCCCCGGAGCCAACCAGGTCCGGAAGGAGATAAGCCTTTCCCCCGAGCAGTTTGAGGAGCATCTGAGATACTTCAAGAGCCAGGGCTATACCTCCATCACCCTGAGGGACCTGCTCTACTACTTGACTATTGGCAGGCCACTCCCGCCCAGGCCCATAATCTTAACCTTTGATGACGGGTATGAGGACCACTACCGGAACGCTTTCCCCCTGCTCAGGAAGTATGGCTTCGTGGGCACGTTTTTCGTGATAACCGATTTCATTGACGAAGGAAGGCCGGGCTATCTGACCTGGGAGCAGGTGGAGGAGATGGCCAGGGCGGGGATGGAAATCGGGGCGCATGGACGCAATCATTCCAGTCTGAAAGGCAAACCCCTGGATTACCTGGTCTGGCAGATCCTCGGCTCAAGGCAGACTCTGGAAGCCCACGGGATAGAGCCCAGGTTCTTCTCTTACCCCTTTGGCTTCTACGATGATGAAGTTATCAAGGTGCTCGCATCGGCCCACTTCTGGGGAGCCGTCACTACCGAACCAGGCGTCATCCAGTCGTCCGGCGGGCTTTTCACCCTGAAACGAGTGAGGGTGAACGGAATGGAAAGCCTGGAGAAACTGGTAGCCAGAATCAAATTTTTTGAGCCAAAGCGATGATGGAAGTTCCAAAAGGCAGGCTCATGTGCTTTATGAGCCATGCCTCCAGATCTCCAACCCTGGTCAGGAGGGCGTTGACCAGGGGGGGAGCTGGCTCCATTTCCACCTGGTAAGCTTCCTCGTCAAAGTGGGGCGAGGCCAGCTTCGGACGCAGGCCGAGCTTCTCCCGGATGATTATGAGGGGTGCCGCCAGGGGGAAGATGAAGAAATTGTTGTAGGTGACCTTCACGGGGCGAAAACCCGCCCTTTTCAGCAAAGCTTTCAGGGTTCCAGCACTGTAGCGCCGGCGGTGGCGGTTGAGCACATCGTTGTAGCTCCACAACCACTGGAAAGCCGGAGCGGTTATGATGAGAAAACCCCTCGGGATGCAAACCCGGTAGCATTCCCTCAGGACCAGGAAATCGTCGTCGCAGTGCTCAAGGACGTCCAGCAGGGCGATGAGCCCGAAGGTTTCGGCTGGGAAAGGCAGCGCCTCCGCTCTCCCCAGGGGAACGGTGTAGCCCCTCTGCCTGGCCACAAGGAGGGGCTTGAGGTTATTGTCAACCCCCACCACTGAGCCGTAGCGGGCGAGGTGGTGGAACATGTTGCCGGCCCCGCTGCCTGCATCCAGCACCAGTCCACCCCTACCCCCGATTACCGGGTCAAGGACGGAGAAAATGGCTTTTGTCCTGCTGGCAAACCACCAGTGCCTGTCCTCTTCCAGGAGCACTTCCATGGCCTAACCGCTAACGGAAGATCCGGTCAAATTTTTCCTGGATTCCCGAGGGGATCTCCCACGCCCCTTCCGGACATAGTTCAACGCAGCAGTAACAGGTTATGCAGAGTTTTTCGTCAACCACAGGGTAAGGGTTCAGGGAGATGGCCTGAGCAGGGCAGTTGGCGGCGCAATCCCCGCACTGGACGCAGAGCTCTTCTCTAAGCACAGGGCGAACCCTCCCGATGGCCTGGAGGAGCATGACCTGCTCCTGAGGGGAGGCGGCGAAGGTGGTCGGGAGCTTGAAGTCGGGGATCACCGAAAAGTTTCCTTCAATTTCAATCCCTTCAATTTTGCCGAGGCCCCTGGAGGCGGCTTCTGCGAGGTGGTGGACTTTCGCCGGGTCAACGCCCATCATCCTGCAGGCCACAGCGTCCACGGCGACGCCGTCTTTCCCGGCCAGGATTTTCCCCAGGGACCTGACCTGGCCATGGGTTGGGCCGTTGCCCTCCATCACCCTGAGGGCATCCATGACCACCAGGTCTGGCGGGCGGAGGGCATACAGGTCAGCAAGGAGGGAGGCGAACTGCCGGCGGGTGGGGGCAGCCAGGTGCAGGCGGGCTTTGGCTGTGCCCGCCACGTAGCCGTAGAGGTTCTTGACCGCCCCCGTTATGGTGGTGAAAACGTGGGTCTTCATGACCGGCACATCAATCAGGAAATCGGCTTCAAGGATAGCAGTGGAGATGGGAGCTCTGGTCCCCACGGATGGCAGCATTACTTCTGTGACTCTTTCTGAAAGCCTGACGAAACAGCCGTGGCTGGCTTCCACCAGGCCTGCTTTGTGGGCGGTGGCTCTGGAGTCTTTCTCAACCCCTCCGGGGTTGTCTCCCACCATAACTTTTGAGGCGCCCCGCTTCAGGCATTCTTTGACCAGGGCCGAGACCACTGCCGGGTGGGTTGTTGCTCCGTGCTCCGGGGGCAGGCCCGCCACGATGTTGGGCTTTATGAGGACGCTTTTGTCCTTTAGGTCCACCTCAAAGGCATCAAATATCCTGGCGATTGCTTTTTCTGCGTTGTGTTCGCTGGCTTCGTAGATGCTCACCAGGCTCATGGCTTTCCCTCGGGTTTTGGTGTAGCAGGCGGGGATCCTTTCCCCCGCCGGTAATTTTTTGCCCACCCTCGTTGGCTTGGGGTTCGCCCGCGTTCAGGGTCCCCCTCGTGGCCGGGTTGCAGGGGGGACTCCTCGCCCCTTGATTTGTTTTCCTGGGGGCACATCCCCCAGGCCCCCTGCCAGGGGGCAAAGCCCCCTGGACCCCCCTCTTTTTGGGGGGACACCCCCCGCAGCCCCCTGGCATGGGGGCTTTGCCCCCCTGCACCCCCGATTTTTCC
>DAOUBN010000163.1:0-4527 GCA_034432815.1 Anaerolineae bacterium
AGCCACAAGGGCACCAGAGCGCCCGGCCCCGAAGGTGGACCTTCGCAAGGAATATCCTTACGTCTACAGCGACCTCAGGAGAGCCGGCATCACCGCCCTCATAATGCTCGCCTTCATGTTCGTGCTTTCCATAATCATCCACTGAGGCACGCGGGATGTCCGGGACGCCCATAATCTCGGTGGTGGGGAAATCGGATTCGGGCAAAACCACGCTTCTGGAAAAGCTCATAGCGGAGCTGAAGAGGCGTGGCTACAGGGTCGGAACCATAAAACACGATACCCATGGCTTTGAGGTAGACAAGCCCGGCAAGGACTCCTGGCGTCACGCCCGGGCCGGAAGCGATGTCGTGGTGATCGCTTCGCCCGATAAGCTGGCGCTCATAAAAAAGCTGGAGAGGGAGCTTTCGCTTGATGAAGTGGCCTCTTACATCACCGATGTGGACATAATCCTGACCGAAGGCTACAAGAGGGCCGATAAGCCCAAGATAGAAGTTCACCGCAGAGCCGTGGGCGGCGAACTCCTTTGCTCGCCTCATGAGCTCCTGGCGGTGGTTACCGATGAACCCCTCAATATCCCCGTCCCCCAGTTCTCCTTTGATGAGACAGAAGCCCTTGTGGACCTCATAGAAAAAGAAGCCCTTGCAAAGAGGGAGTTCCCGCTGGTTTCAATACTGGTGGACGGCAAGGGTGTCCCCATTTTCAAGGATTTCACCCGCCAGATTGTGGCCCGAACGATAAAGGGGCTGGTTTCCGCCCTCCAGGGCGGTATCGGGCGATTCATTGCGATTAAAATAGACCTTGGCGAAGGAGGAGAGAAATGACAAGGGTCCGCTGTTATATTGAGGACTGCATGTTCTGGAAGAAAGGCATCTGCCAGGCAAAAGAAATTGAGATTGACCCCGATGAAGGGTGCTTGACCTTCCGGCTGGAGGAAGAGGAGGAAGAGGACATCTTCTCCGACTGGGAAGAGGAAGGGTTTGATGAACTTGAAGAGGAATGGTAAGCCCGGGACGAACGCTTCCATCCGGCGCTACCTTCGCTCTGAGGCTTTCCCTACCGCCTTCTGCCCGGGCTGCGGTCACGGCATCCTGATGGGCGCCATCCTCAGGGCTATAGACGAGCTGGGCCTGGACTTTGAGCGCATGGTCTTCGTCTCGGGGATCGGTTGCGCCGGCTGGATACCGAGCCCCTATTACGCAGCCGATACCCTCCACACCCTCCACGGAAGGGCGGTGGCCTGCGCTACAGGGGTGAAACTGGCCAACCCCTCCCTGAAAGTGGTGGTCATAGGAGGAGATGGAGACCTGGCCTCCATCGGGGGGAACCACCTGATCCATGCCGCCCGCCGCAACCTTGAGATTACGGTCATCTGCGCCAACAATATGATCTACGGCATGACCGGGGGCCAGGTCACCCCCACCACCCCCACCGGGGCTTTCACCGTAACCACCCCCCAGGGCAACCCCGAAAGGCCCTTTGACCTCTGCAGGCTCATGGTGGGGGCCGGCGCCACTTACGTGGCCCGTTACTCCGTCTTCCACATCCACCAGCTAATAAAGGCCCTGAAGAAAGCCCTCACCCATCCCGGCTTCGCCTTCGTGGAAGTCCTGAGCTCTTGCCCAACCCAGTATGGCCGGCAGAACAGGCTGGGAGGGCCGGCAGAGATGCTCAGGTTCTGGAAAGAGAGATGCGTGACCCTTGAGAGGGCTTCAGCCCTACCGCCGGAGGAACTGGAGGGGAAAATCCTCATAGGAGAATTCACGAAATAGGAGGCGGAAGTGTATGAAGTCACGGTGGTGAGGCACTTTGATGCAGCCCACAGCCTCCGCCTCTACGGAGGAAAATGCGAGAAACTCCACGGCCACCGCTACCAGGTGGCCGTCTCAGTCTGCTCCGATAGCCTTGACGAGATCGGGCTGGCCTTTGATTTCACCGAACTCAAGCGTATACTGGATGAAAAGATAATCCCGCTCCTTGACCACAATTACCTCAACGAAGTCCCGCCCTTTGATTCGGTGAACCCGAGCGCGGAGAACATCGCTGCCTTCATCTACCGGGAGTTGAAGAAAGCGCTCCCCGGCGTGAGGATAAGCAAGGTCCAGGTGTGGGAATCGCCTGACGCGTGGGCCACCTACTACCCGGAGGAAGGGGGATGAAGGTAGGGGTTGTGGGGGCCGGGATCACCGGCCTCACAGCAGCCTACGAACTGGCTAAAAGGGGCCACTTCGTGGAAGTCTTTGAGGCTTCTGAAAAAGTGGGTGGACTGGCATCGGGCTTCAGGGATGAAGGCTGGGAGTGGCCGCTGGAGCGGTTCTACCATCACTGGTTCGCCTCGGACCGCGCCGTGCTGGGCCTCCTGGAGGAGCTCGGCCTCAGGGACAGGGTTTTCTTCCCCAGGCCTGTAACGTCCATCTGGTATAAGGGTGAAGCCCACCCTTTTGACTCCCCCTGGGCGGTGCTCAGGTTCCCCCACCTCTCCCTGAAGGGCAAGGTTAGGTTCGGGGTTGTGGGCCTCTACCTCCGCCTGACCACCAGGTGGCAGCCCCTTGAATCCCACACCGCTCACGAATGGCTCGTGCGCCGGATGGGCCAGGAGGCTTACTCAGTCCTCTGGGAGCCCCTCCTGGCGGGGAAGTTCGGGCCAGCCTATAAGGAAGTGAACATGGCCTGGTTCTGGGCCCGCCTCCACAAAAGGAGCCCCCGCCTGGGATACATGGAGGGCGGATTCCAGGCCTTCGCCGACTCCCTCGCCTCCCGGATAGAGGAAATGGGTGGGATAATCCACCTCAAGAGCCCGGTGAAGCAGATAAGGAGGGAAGACGGGCGCCTGGAAGTGGTGAGCGCGGCGGGGGTCAAGAAGTTTGATGCTGTCCTGGCTACCTGCTCCCCGAAAATCCTGGCCTCAATAGTCAGGGGCTTCCCCGAAGATTACCTGGAATATCTTTCAAGCCTGCGCTTCCTTGGTGCCGTGGTCCTGGTGGTGGCCCTGAGATGCCCCCTGACAGAAGGCCACTACTGGATAAACCTTCCCAAGGGCGAATTCCCCTTCCTGGCCCTTGTGGAGCACACCAACTACATTTCCCCCAGGCATTACGGCGGGGACCACATCGTCTACCTTGGGGATTACGTCCCCACCGCCCACGAATACTTCCGGCTGAGCAAGGAGAAAATTGAGGAACTATTCCTTCCCCACCTTTCCCGCTTCAACCCGCACTTCAGGCCCGACTGGATCCGGAAGACCTGGCTTTTCCGGGAGCCTTACGCCCAGCCCGTCCCTCTGGTCAACCACTCTCGGGTTGTCCCCTCCCTTGAGACTCCCATCCCTGGCCTTTACTGGGCTTCCATGCACCACGTATACCCCTGGGATCGGGGGACCAATTACTCGGTGGAGCTGGGAAGGAAAGCGGCCTGGAAGATCCTGGAAAAGGCCAGCTGAAGTTATGGCCTGCTCCGCACTACCATCGGGAGATATACCTGCGAACTCCACGGCGCAATGGTTCGGTTCCAGCGCAGAGCGGGGTCTCCGAGAAGGGTATAAGTATCCAGCAGATCCTGGTATAGCCCGCTTGCGGCCAGATTTAATTTCCCCGCCAGCGTAGCTTCCCCCAGGGTCTGGATAGCATCACTGAAAACAGCCCTGAAAAAGCCGCTTGCGAGATACTCATGCCCTTTGCCCAGGCTTAACCCTGTCGGACCCCATGCCGCCATAGCGCCCGAGTCAGCATGGACAACCAGTTCCTCATCCAGCGTCGGTTCTGGACGGTGGAAAGCCCCTGTGAAGCATGTCATCTCGGCCAAAACCGGGTAGCGACGGCTGTTATTCAACGCAGGGAGGTCGTCCAGGTGGAAGAGCCTTTCCACCGCCCACTGCTGCCAGGAAGAGTGGCCGAAAAACTGGATGAGGAAAGCCCCCTGGTTCCAGTCACTTAGGATGGCATCGTGGAGGGTCGGAGCCTGAGCCGGGCAATCTCCTGTGGGGCAATACCGCCTGATGGGGGTGAAAGGAGCGCTTACCAGAGAGGCAGCGGCTTCGGAGAAAGCATGGAAATCACCAGCGCAATCCGGATCATCAGCGATCAGGAGCACGTTAGCGTTCCATCCGCCAGGCAGGGGCCTGGTCTCGTAATCCACGATTTTCCGAACTGCTGCGCGGGCTTCCTCAATGCTTTTGACCGGAAGGCGTCCCAGAAGAAGGTCCGGCAGGTTATCGTCGCCATCAACGCAGGCATAACGGTTGTCAGCGGCTGTTTCCCCCGCCCATGGGTCTGCATCGGCCAAATATGGCGGAATGAAGGTGGGAGGAGAGCCGGAGCGGTATTGTTTTGGGTCATAAGAGCCATCGCCTACCAGCAGGACGTAGAGCGGGCGCGGGTTCCAGGAGGCGTAAGCTTCAGCGAGGAAGCGGCGGATGGCTTCAGGGTTGGGGCGGCCGTCTCCATAAGCATCGTAGATACCCAGCACATTGACAAGAGCAACCGAGAAGCCCTGAGAGCGTCGCAGGTCCACCAGCGGTTTCAGCGCCTCGGC
>DAOUBN010000164.1:0-21568 GCA_034432815.1 Anaerolineae bacterium
GGCGCGCCGCTTCAATCCCGAGCCGAAATAGGGAGGCGTCGCCATCAAAAGGCGCCTCGGCGGGGATAACCCTCCGCAAGAGGACCTGCTCCGGGGTTAGGAGACGCTCATAATATTGCCGGGTGCGGAGTCCCTGCCCCCCCGATTGAAAAACGGGGGTGGAGGGGGCCTTGCCCCCTCCCAGGGGGATCGGGGGATGTGCCCCCGAAAGAACAAAATCTGGGGGCGAGCTGGCATCTCCCGAAACCAGTCCGCGAGGGGGAGGCTAATGCCAGGCGGAGCCCCAGTTAACGGGGGTGGGGGAAAATAAAAAAGAGGGCACAACCCCCTCCACCACCTTTGGGGACCTCCCCAGGCCTCCGGGAAAGGGCTCAGCCCTTTCTACCCCCTGAATTCGCAGGGGAAGGAATGGGGGGTCAGGTGAGATAAATGGTCTGCTCCCTCTCAGGCCCTACCGAGATAACCTTCACGGGGACACCTGTAAGCTCTTCAATAAGCCTGATGTAATCCCGAGCCCGGGCCGGAAGTTGGTCAAACTCCCTGGCACTGGAGATGTCCTCACTCCACCCCGGCACCTCCATATAAACAGGTTCGCACCGGTAAAGCCTATCGGTGGAGAGGGGAAAGCGCCCTGTTTCTTCCCCCTGCACCCTGTAAGCCACGCAAATTTTGATGGGGTCAATGCCTGTAAGGACATCCAGCTTGGTTACCGCCAGCTCCGTGATGCCGTTGACCATTACAGCATAACGCAGAGCCACTATATCAAGCCAGCCAGTACGGCGCCGGCGCCCCGTGGTGGTTCCGTATTCCCGGCCCACCTCGGCCAGGCGATCCCCAACCTCATCGGTGAGTTCTGTGGGGAAAGGCCCACCCCCCACCCTGGTGGTATAAGCCTTGGTGACTCCTATCACCCTTTCCACCCACTTCGGCCCGATCCCGAGCCCCACCATCGCGCCGCCAGCGGTGGGATAGGAACTGGTGACATAGGGGTATGTTCCGTGGTCTATATCCAGGAAAGTGCCCTGAGCACCCTCGCACAGCACTTTCTTGCCTTTGCTCAGGGCCTCGTTGAGAAGCCATGCAGTATCTTCAACATAGGGCGCGAGGCGACGGGCGCATTCAAGTTGCTCCTGTGCGACAGAAGCGGGGTCCAGGGGCTCAAACCCGTATGATTCCAAGAGCCGGTTGGCTCTTTCCACTGCCCTCTCCACCTTCTCCGCAAAATCCTCCTCCAGCATGTCGGCAACCCGGAGGCCACGCCGGGCGAACTTTTCCGAGTAAGCTGGGCCTATTCCCCTGAAGGTTGTCCCTATGGCTCCTTTGCCCCGGATTGCCTCCTCAGCCTTATCAAGGGCTATGTGGGTGGGCAGGACCAGGTGGGCGCGCCCGCTTATTCTGAGGCGCGAAGGGGAAACATCAACCCCTCTTGAGGCCAGTCCGTCCAATTCCTGGCAGAGGCGCTCCGGATTTATCACCATCCCGTTTCCCAGGACACAAACGACTCCCGGGTAAAGGATGCCTGAGGGGATGTGATGGAGGCGGAAAGTCTGGCCTCCGAACACCACAGTGTGGCCGGCGTTATCGCCACCGTTGTAGCGGGCTACGAAGTCCACCTCCTGTGCCAGCAGGTCCGTGATCTTCCCTTTCCCCTCATCCCCCCATTGCGCGCCGACGATCACCATTGCAGGCATATTTCTCTCCTCCTGCTCAAAGCTAATCCCTATGCGAATTGTAGCCCAGGAACTGGGGGTAGTCAACAACGGAGTTGTCCCTGGCTCCTTTCCCCGAGGAGCAGAGAGCTTCCCTCCCGCTACAAGGGTAAGCCTCTCATCTTGACAAAATTAATAGCCGGATTAAAATATTTCAGGCCAGACCAAAAATTTTTGAAGAAGCTGGATCTTAGAGGTGAACAATGAACGCCATCACTCGCCAGGTTCGCAGAATTGCCGGGTTGAGCGCCAATGCTAAACTTTTCCTGGCCACAGTCGCCATTACTGCACTGGGGAACGGAATTTTCATGTTGCTCCTGAACCTTTTCATCCTGGCCCGCGGCAATGACCAGGCTTTCCTTGGTATGCTGATGTCCACAATGAGCCTGACGGCCCTCGCCCTCGGCCTGCCAATGGGAATCCTGGTGGACCGGCTGGGCCGAAAGCGGGCGATGCTGCTGGGGGCTTCGTTCTCTATCCCTGGCACTTTGCTCCTCACCCTTTCGCCGGTAGACTGGCCACTGGTCGTTGCAGCGTCTTTCTATGGCGCCGGCAATGCTCTCTTCATGGCCGCTGGGCCAGCTTTCATGGCCGAAAATGCCACTGATGATGAGCGCCCAATCCTCTTCAGCTTGCAGTCGGCTCTCACTCTGATAATGGGCTTCCTGGGCAGTGCTGCAGGAGGCTCGCTCCCCTCCCTTTTTAGCCGGCTGCTCAATGTTCTCCCCGAGAGCGCTGCGGCATACCGCTCCACTCTCCTCACCGCCGAGGTGATAACAGCTTTAGGCCTGGCCCCCCTTTTGAAGATTGAAGAGAAGCCGATACGTCGCCTTGATCCAGCTCCTGAGGTTTTTTCCCTGAGAAATTTGCCCCTGCGGGGAGATGTCATTGCTCTCTTGATCCCGGAACTCATCATTGCTCTGGGGGCGAGTTTGCTTATACCCTACCTCAATGTGTTTTTCAAGCAGAAGTTTCACATTTCCGACAGCCTGCTGGGCTTGATCTTTGCACTTTCCCAGTTGCTGATGGGAACTGCTACTCTCCTGGCACCGATCCTGGCCGAACGATTGGGTAAGATCCGCACTGTGGTTTTCACCCAGTTGGCCTCGCTCCCCTTCCTCCTGGCCCTGGGGTTTGTCCCTGCGCTTCCGGTCGCCATCGTGGCTTTCTGGCTGCGAGCCATGTTAATGAACATGGCTGGCCCCCTCTATACGGCTTTTGCCATGGAGAGGGTGCGGGAAGAAGAACGGGGGACTGTAGGGGCAATGATAGGAGTGGCTTATTCAATCGGGCAAAGCATTGGCCCCGGCATCAGCGGGCTGGTCCAGCGCTCCTTCGGCTTTTCCCCTCTCTTCCTGACCACCGGGGCCACTTACCTTTTCGCTGCCCTTTTGACTTTTGCGCTCTTTGGCCGGGCAGAAAGCTCCTGATTAGCGAAAAGGCCTCCTGCCTTCTCCGGGCAGGAGGCCTTCGCGGTGCCTCATTTCTCACCGCAGCGCTCCAGAAGCCGCTCCCATTCCTGGTCAATCCTGGCCTGGATCTCGTCAATGAGGTGGCGGAACTTGGGCTGGAAAAGGTGGCGGAACCGCCCCTGCATCTTGAGCCATTCCTCTACCGGCTTCTTCTCCCTGGGTTTGTAGTTCAACTTCCAAACCCCATTCTCCACCTCAAAGAGGGGCCAGTAGCAGGTTTCCACCGCCATCCTTGAAACTTCAATGGTGGTGGCGGTATCGTGACGCCAGCCCCGGTTGCAATCGGAGAACACGTTTATGAAGGCGGGGCCATCGGCTGGGACCCCCGCCCCCACCTTCCCCCCCTTCCCCCATCGGGCCCCGCCAGTGGCTCGGGGAAGCCTGGGCCACGTAGGGGATGTTGTGGGCGGCCATTATCTCCGTGATCGGCTTGCGCCACTGGATCTTGCCCGGAATCACCTCCCCGGCGGGGGATGTGGTGGTGTGAGCCCCGGTGGGGGTGGCGCTGGAGCGCTGGATCCCCGTGTTCATGTAGGCTTCGTTGTTGAGGCAGATATAGACGATCTTGTGCCCCCGCTCAAAAGCCCCCGAAATCCACTGGAGACCAATGTCGTAAGTAGCGCCGTCGCCTCCGAACACCAGGAACTTGATGTTGCGGTCGGGTATCTTGCCCTTGCGGACCAGGGCTTTGTAGGCGGCTTCAGCTCCTGCGGCGGTGGTGGC
This sequence comes from Anaerolineae bacterium, assembly GCA_034432815.1. Lineage (GTDB taxonomy): Bacteria > Chloroflexota > Anaerolineae > SpSt-600 > SpSt-600 > SpSt-600. The sequence continues at coordinate 3,905 of DAOUBN010000164.1, forward strand.
AGCGTTCTCAAAGGCGTTGTGAATCCAGGGCACACGCCAGGCGGTATTGGGATACATTGAAGTCGCTATTTCCAGGCAGCCTGTGGCGGTGGCGATGACCACCGGCTCGTCAATGGCGCTCAGGACCTGCCTCACGATTATCCCCTCGGCGCAGCCGGCGCAGAGCCTGTGGCCGGGGGCGAATTTCTCCGGCTTGCTTGCCAGTTCCTTCAGGTTTATCCTGGTTTCCACGGCCATTTCAACCCCCTCCTTTGCTTATTCCCTCAACCCGAGGTAACCCACCCTCTGGCGGACTTCGCCCGTCTCCGCGATGCGTAGCAATTCTTTAACCATCCCCTCAATCTGCTCCGGGACGATGTCCCGACCGCCAAGGCCGAAGATGTAATCCACGATCTGGGGTCCCCTGCCGTTGCCGTAGGTGTAGAAGGACGCGCAGAGGTCCAGGAAGAGGGGGCCGCACCCTTCAATGGAGCCGAAGGCTATGGAGCGATCCATGACCCCGATGACTTTCACATGCCGGAGGGCTTCCACTATCTCTTTGCCGGGGAAAGGCCTGTAGAGCCTGGGCTTCAACAGGCCGACTTTAACCCCTTCCCGGCGCAGCTTCCTCACCACGCTTCTTGCTGTCCCGGCGGTGGAGGCCAGGACCACAATGGCCACCTCGGCGTCGTCCAGTTCGTAAGCCGAGAAGAGGTCGTAATACCGGCCGGAAAGCTCCCCGTATTCTTTGCCTATCTCCCTCACCACGCCGGGAACCCTGGTCATGGCGTCGGTCTGCTGGCGCTTGAACTCAAAATAGTAATCGTAGAAGGCCCATGCTCCGAAAGTCTTGGGCTCATCCACATCCAGGAGGGAATAAAGGGGCTTGTATTCCCCCACAAACTCCTTGACAGCTTTATCCTCCAGGACCTCCACCCTCTCCACCCCGTGGCCGGTTATGAAACCATCCTGCATGGACATCACGGGCAGGAGGACGTCGGGATGTTCGGCGATCCGGACGGCCTGGATGGTGTTATCGTAGGCTTCCTGAGGGTTCTCGGCGAAGATCTGGATCCAGCCGGAATCCCTCGCCCCCATGGAATCGGAGTGGTCGCAGTGGATGTTAAGGGGTGCGGAGAGGGCTCTATTGACCACGCTCATGACTATGGGCAGGCGCATTGAGGCTGCGATGTAGAGGGTTTCCCACATCAGGGCGAGGCCGTTGGCGGCGGTGGCCGTCATCACCCTGGCCCCGGCGGCGGAGGCACCAATGCATGCGCTCATGGCGGCATGCTCTGATTCCACAGGGATGAACTCGGTGTTAACGAGGCCGTCGGCCACGAACTGGGAGAAGGTCTGGACGATTTCCGTCTGGGGGGTGATGGGGTAAGCGGCCACCACATCGGGGTCTATCTGGCGCATGGCCTCGGCTACCGCTTTGGCTCCGTCAAGGGCTTTGACTATCTGCCTGGCCATCTCACACCTCCCCTACCATCTGGATGACCTTGCCGGGCTTTCCGGTTACGGCGTGAGCTTCCACTTTGACGGGGCATTCGTGGGCGCAGATCCCGCAGCCCTTGCAGTGGTCGTAATCAAAGCCCTGGACTTTCCCATCCTTAACTATCACGGCCGAATCCGGGCAGTAGACCCAGCAGATCATGCAGTGGGTGCATTTCTCCTCATCCCGGACGGGGCGCTGGCTGCGCCAGGTTCCGGTTATGTAGCTGGCTGAGCTCCCTGGCTCCAGCACAACCGCCCCTATGGGCAACTCCTTCCATCCTTTGAGCTCGGACATTTTACCCCTCCTTCACGGACTCGTATGCTTCCTTGATGGCCTGGATGTTGGCCTGGACGATCTCTTCCGTAACTTTTGTCCCGAGCCTTTCCTCCGTCAGGCGGATTATGCTCTCCAGGGAGACGAGGCCGGTGGCTCTGACCAGGGCCCCCAGCATCGGGGTGTTGGGGATGTTGCGGCCGAAGTGCTTGATGGCGATCTGGGAGGCGTCAACGGTGAAGACCTTCACTGGCTTGCCCTCAAGGCCCAGCTTCTCCCTGGCCTCCTGGGGGGAAAGGCTGGTGTTCAGGACGATTATCCCATCGTCCTTCAGGCCTTCGGCCACGTTCACAAGGCCAATGAGGGTGGGGTCAACTACCACAACGATGTCGGGGGAGGTGATCTGGGAGTGGATTTCAATGGGGGAATCGCTTATGCGGGTGTAGGCCTTCACGGGAGCTCCCATCCTTTCAGGGCCGTAGTCGGGGAAGGCCTGGAAATATTTGCCTTCTTCCATGGCGGCCTCGGCCAGGATTTCCCCCGCCGTAACCACTCCCTGCCCTCCCCTTCCGTGCCAGCGTATTTCCACCATCCCCTTCATTTTTCACCTCCAGGGCAAAAATAAAAGGGGGAAATCCCCTTTCCAGGTTTGTGCTAATTTTAGCAAAGTTCGTCTTCCCTGTCAAAGGGGTTCTCTTTCCACCCTCCGGCGTTTGAGGAGCCTTTCCACTTCGGCCTGGCACTTGAGGCAGAGGGTGGCGTCGGGCCTGGCTTCAAGGCGGGCGGGATCTATTGGGGAGCCGCACCGCTCGCATATCCCGTAAGTCCCCCTCTCTATGGCCCTCAGGGCCCTTTCTATGGAGGCGAGGCGGAATTCCAGGCTCTCTATTAGGGCCACTGTCTTATCCCGCTCATAGAGGTCCGGGGAAAGGCCGTCTATATCAATCTCCACTTCGCTCTTCAGGCTTTCCCTGAGTTTTTCCAGCTCCTTCTCAACCTCCGCCTTCTCTTCAAGCAAGCGGGCTTTCTCCCTCTCCAGGTTTACCGTCCCTTCCATCTTCCCCTCCGCTTGTCTTTCCCGGCTCAATTTGGAGCATAATGATACCGCAATTGCCCCTCAGAGGTCAAGGGCGCAGCATTCGGAGGTTCTCTCAAGGCGCAGGCCGAGTTCAAGGGCTTTGTTTACCGCCTCGCGCGATGGGCTTACGATCCGGTTAACCCCGGCCATCACGGCCAGGGGGTCAAGCTCTTTCCTGTAATCTCCATGGGGGCGCATGCACCCCAGGGCGATGGGGACAGTGGGGAAGAGGAGGCGGGCTTCGGCAAGGATAGAGGCCGCTTCTTCGGGCGGGGGCGGGGAATGAGAAGCGTAGGCAGTGCCTGGAGTCGGGATGAAGACTATGAAGACCAGGCCATCAACACCTTCCCGGGCCAGCAGTTCCAGCGCTTTGCGTTCGTGCCCTGTAGATCCACCGTCCAGGCCTATGGTGATGTGGGGGATCACCCTGAAGCGCCTGCGGAGCATCCGGTATGTTTCCAGGTAATCCCGGACAGTCCTTTCCAGCCCGTAAACCCGGGCGATGACTTCATCGTCCCCCACAAAGTCAAAGGAGATCACGTCCACGTAAGGGGCTATGGCCGAAGCTTCTTCATCGGTTATGAAGCCCACGTGCCAGTTGAGGCGGTGGCCCGGGGCGATGGCCTTTATCTCTTCCAGCTTCGCCAGGACGGGCACCCTGCCAGTTCGGTCGCATCCTCCGGAGATGAGGAAGCTTGAGGCGAGCCCGGAGTAGCGGCGGGCCTCCTCAATGGGCTTCATGGAAACCAAGTAGTAGCCGCCGCAGTGGGCGCAGTTGAGCGCGCAATGTCTGCCCGTTACGCTTACGGCCAGGGTTCGGAAGGGGTAATCAAGGTAGAGCTTCGGGGGGAAATTGGCCCTCCTCACCTCCCATGCTTTGCGGAGGAGGTCCTTCAGCAAACCTCGTCCTCCACCGGTATGTCCAGGTCTCCCACTTCTTTCGTGGTCACCTTGACGGTGATCCTGTGCGGGCCGGGCTCCAGGGTCACGCCCTTCACCAACATGGTTACTTCCTGGTTTATCTGGAGCAGGAAGGGTTTCCTTGCCCCCACCTCTGCCGCTTGCCTCTCCAAGCCGGGGGTGATGAGGTATACATCCTCCAGGGGACAGGGCTTGCCGTCCACTTCTATTCCCCGGAAAGAGGTGATGGTTCCGGGGGCGAGGGTGTTCTTGAGCTTGAAAGAGAAGCCTTCTCCGGTATTGGCAAGGCTGCCTTTGAGGTAGAGCTTCTTCAGAAGGGCGGGAGGCACGTAGGGCATTTCCCCCTCCTACGTATACCGTTTAACTTCAAACCTGAACATCTGGACCGGCTCGTTGGGGTCAGTGATGCCGGCTTTGTGCACCCGGGTCCAGTAAATCTGCTTCTCCACTGTATCTATCCCCGGGAGGTCCGGCAGGAGCAATCCCCGCTTCCAGGGGTGTTTCAGGGACTGGACGATGAGGCCGTAGCGTTTTGGGTCCAGTTCCTCGGGGCTGGAGACGGGCTCTGGGGGAGATAGCACATCAACTTTTATCTCCAGGTGAGGGAGCTCCTCGGGCCTGACTGGGGGGAAACGGGGGTCCCGGGTGGCGGCGCTTATGGCGTTCTGGATCACCTCCATGGCCACGTTGGGCTGGGTTGGCTCAATGGTTCCTATGCATCCCCGCAGCTCCCCGTGCTTGTGAATTGAGACGAAGACCCCTGCTCTCTCCTTCATCTCGGGGGTCAACTCTTTCGGGGGTTCAATGACTCTGCCCTCTTTAACGTAGGCCTCAATAGTTTTGCGGGCGAGCTCCACCAGCGGGTGGGCCATCCTCATCCCTCCCTGAAATGCTCTATGAGCCTGTCGTAAGTCTGATCCAGCAATTCTGGAATGACTTTGGTTTCGGCCATGACGGCCATGAAGTTGGTATCTCCTGCCCAGCGGGGGACGATGTGGATGTGGACGTGGTCCTCAATCCCTGCCCCGGCCGCCTTTCCGATGTTTATCCCGATGTTGAATCCCTCCGGGTTGAGGGCCTTGCGCAGGGCCTCCAGTCCTTTCACCGTGAGCACCATCAGGTCCAGGAGCTCTTCCTGGTCCAGTTGCTCAAGGCTGGGCACATGCTTAAGCGGGACCACCATCAGGTGGCCGCTGTTGTATGGGTAGAGGTTGAGCATTATGCACCCTTTTGCGCTCCTGTATAGGATGTAATTTTCCCGGTCGCGGCTGTCGGCCATTTTCTCGCATAGGACGCAGTTCCGGGATTTGGGGGCGAGTATGTATTTTATCCTCCAGGGACTCCAGAGCCTCTTCATGGCCTTTCTCCTACTTTTTGATGGAGAGATAATAAGCCGACCAGGCTTCGTCAATGAGCTCTCTGGTAAGGCGAGGGGGCCTGTTGGTGTAGCGGGCGATGGATACGAGCTGGTCCAGGATGTCCCTGGGATGGCAGGCCCTGAGGGGGACTTTCTGCTTTATGTAGTATTCCTTCAGGAGGTAAACCAGGGCGCTCTCGTCGTAGGGGATCCCCCTGGCTTCGCATTCCCTCCGGAAAATCACCCGGTATTCCTCAAAGGTTGGGTTCCTGACCTCAACTTTATACCTTATCCTCCTTAAGAAAGCCTCGTCCACCAGCTGGGAGGGGGGCAGGTTGGTGGAGAAGACCACGAAGACCTCAAAGGGGATCTCAATCTTGAGGCCTGTGTGAAGGGTTAGGTAATCCACTCTCTTCTCCAGGGGGACGATCCAGCGGTTGAGGATGTCCCTGGGGTGAGCCTGTTGCCGGCCGAAGTCGTCTATGAGGAGCATGCCGCCGTTGGCCTTCATCTGAAGGGGCGCCTCGTAGTATTTGGTTATTTCGTTGTAAATGAGGTCCAGGTTCTCCAGAGTCAATTCCCCTCCCACCGTTATGAAGGGCCGGTGAACCAGGAGCCAGCGTCGGTCATACTGGATAAGCTCCTCTGCTCCCTGGACCACGAGCTTGTGGTTGAGGTTATCGTAGACTTTTATGATGTGGCCGTTCACTTCCACCGCGTAGGGGATGAACATAGTGGATTCCGAGATGAGCTTGCCTATGGCCTCGGAAATGGCGGTTTTGCCGTTTCCTGGGGGGCCGTAGATGAAGAGGGAGTGTCCCAGGGTTACGGCCGGGCCGAGCTGGCGCAACACATCTTCCCCCAGCACTAAGTGGGAGAGGGCTTTGCGGAGCCTTTCCGGGGTTATGGCGCTGGCGGAAAGGGGCTGGGCCTTTACCGCTTTCCTGTATTCCTCCAGAGGAACAGGGGCAGGTCCCACATACTGGGAGCGCTCCAGAGCTTCTTTGGCCTTCTCGCTTCCCTTTTCGGTTATGACGTATTCAAAAGCCCGCTCGCTCACCGATTTGCTGCCCCTGACCTCGCAGAGGTGCTCCCTCCTTATGAATTCCAGCACTTTATCCACGACCCCGGTGAAGGGGAGTGCGAGGGCCTCAGCAATTTGAGCGCCGGTCATGAAGCCTTCAAGGTATACGGTTTTCAGGGCCAGGTCCACCAGCAAGCCCAGGTTGAGCCCGGTGTCCTTTATTGAACGAGGAGGCGGCGGGAAAAACCCAAATCCCTCAGCCTGCTCCATATCCCTCCTTTGAGGACGATTTTGCGGAGGAAAGTATACCACAGGGGATTTTAAATGGCAAAAGGTCAGAAAAGTGGATGGGGCGAAACCTCATCTCGGGGGCCTGGGGTGTCCCCCCAAAAATTGGGGGGTGCAGGGGGGCAAAGCCCCCATGCCGGAGGGTGCGGGGGGTGTCCCCCCGCCCTTTTTCATTTTTCCCCACCCCCGTTCCCTGTGGCTCAACTGTGCTTCAGGCTCCCACTCGTGGCCGGGTTTCAGGAGAAGGCAACTCGCCCCCAATTTTGTTTTTGTGGGGGGACACCCCCCACTTCCCCCCGTCAGGGGGACTCCGTCCCCCTGCACCCCTTGTTTTCCTCCTTCGTGGGGGTCCAGGGGGCAAAGCCCCCTGGCAGAGGGCCTGGGGGATGTGCCCCCAAAGATTGGGGGGTGCAGGGGGGCGAAGCCCCCATGCCAGGGGGTTGCGGGGGGGGTCCCCCCGCTTTTTCTCTTTTTCCCACCCCCGTTTGCTGCGGCTGAGCCTGGCTTCAGCCTCCCACTCGTGGCCGGGTTTCAGGAGAAGGCAACTCGCCCCCAATTTTGTTTTCGTGGGGGGACGCCCCCCACTTCCCCCCGTCAGGGGGACGGAGTCCCCCTGCACCCCCCGTTTTTCCTCCTTCACGGGGGTGGAGGGGGCCGTAGGGGGTGTCCCCCCCAGAGAAACCAATTAAGGGGCGAGAAAGCAACCCCTGCAACCCGGCCACGAGGGGGCCCCTGAACCCTGGCGAACCCCCAGCAAACGAGGGCGGGGAAAAAGAATGTGGGGGACAGGGTCCCCCTGCACCCCCTGTTCTTCTCATCCCTTCCTCCGATGTGAGCGTTGAAAAGCCTGGCGCTTGCGCAAAGCCTCACGTTGTGCTATACTTTCCCAGAAAACCCCCGCGCTGGGGGTTTTAAATTGCCCAGAATTCTTGGAAAGGAGGGAGAGAAAAGTGGCAGTAAACATGAAGACCCTTCTGGAGGCAGGGGTCCACTTCGGCCACAGGAAACAGCGGTGGAACCCCAAGATGAAGCCTTACATTTTCACCGAACGGAACGGCATCCATATCCTTGACCTTCAGCAAACTATAACCGCGCTGGAAAAAGCCTGCGAGGCCGTGAAGGATACTGCCAGCAAGGGCGGAATAATCCTCTTCGTGGGGACAAAGCGCCAGGCCCAGGAGATCATTGAAACCGAAGCCAAACGCTGCGGCATGCCCTACGTGAACATCCGCTGGCTCGGTGGCACCCTCACCAACTTCACCACCATCAGGAAACGGATTGAATACCTGGAGGCGCTGGAGCGCCAGAAAGAGATGGGAGAATTTGACCATCTCCCCAAGAAGGAAGCCCTTAAGAAGGAAAAAGAGCTGGAACGCCTCCGCCGCAAGATCGGAGGCCTCAGAGGCCTCGCAAGGCTCCCCGATATGCTCTACGTGGTGGACGTGGTCAAAGAGGCCCTGGCGGTCAAGGAAGCCAACCGCCTTGGCATCCCGGTTGTAGGAGTGGTGGATACGAACGCAGACCCCGACCTGGTCACTTACTGCATTCCCGCGAACGATGACGCCATAAGGTCCATAAAAGTGATAACATCGGAAATCGCCAGCGCGGTTCTGGAAGGCCGCCAGCTTTACGAGACAATGAAAGCCGAAGAGGTTGAAGAGGAAGAGGTCACCTTTGAGGAAGCTCCGGAGCGCTTCTTCGGACCTTCAACCCTGGAGAAGCTCAAGTTCATGGATAAAGAGGCCGAAGAGCTGATTGAGGAGGAAGAGGAAGAAGAGTGGGAAGAATTCGGTGAAGAAGAGGAAGAGGAAGAAGAATAACCGGGAAGGAGGTGACAAAGTGGCCATAGACCCGAAGCTCATTAAAGAATTGAGAGAACTGACCGGAGCAGGAATCCTTGAATGCAAGAAAGCCCTGGAAGAAAGCGGCGGCGATATAGAAAAGGCCAAACAATATCTGAAAGAGAGAGGCATTGCCATAGCTGCAAAGAAAATGTCCCGCCAGGCCCGTGAGGGGATCATTGAGGCCTACATCCACACCGGAAACAGGGTTGGGGCCATGGTGGAACTGAACTGCGAGACGGATTTCGTGGCCAGGACCGACCTCTTCAGGAACCTGGCCCACGATCTGGCAATGCAGGTGGTGGCCTTCAATCCCCTCTACATAAAGCCTGAAGACATCCCGCCTGATGTCATTGAAGCCAAGAAGGCTGAAATCCTCGCCGAATACAGAGACTCCGGCAAGCCTCCGGAAGTCCTGGAGAAGATCGTGGAAAACAGGCTTGAAGAATTCTACCGAGAAGTCTGCCTCCTGCGTCAGCCTTTCCTCAAAGACGAAAACTCCACAGTGGAAGAGGTCATCACCCAGGCCATAGCTAAACTCGGGGAGAACATAGTCATAAGGAGATTTGTGCGCTTTGAGTTGGGAGAGCCCCTGGAATGAGGTAAGCCCATGGACCTCAAATACAGGAGGGTGATGATAAAGATTGGGGGGGAAGCCCTGGCCGGCCCTAAGGGCTTCGGCATTGACCCCGAAAGAGCAATGGAGGTGGCCCGCAAGATCAAATCCGTAAAGGACCTCGGAGCCGAAGTGGCCATTGTAGTGGGAGCCGGGAACATCTGGCGGGGCCGCGACGGCATTGAACACGGCATGGATCAGGCCACCGCCGACCACATGGGGATGCTGGCCACAGTCATGAACTCCCTCGCCCTCCAGGATGCCCTGGAGAAACTCGGAGTGACCACCAGGGTCCAGACGGCTATAGAGATGCGGGCTGTGGCCGAGCCTTACATCCGCCTGAGAGCCATCCGCCACCTGGAGAAGGGCAGGGTAGTGATAATGGCCGCAGGGACAGGCCAGCCCTACTTCACAACCGATACCGCCGCCGCCCTCAGGGCTATGGAAATCCACGCCGAAGCCCTCATAAAAGCCACAAAGGTGGACGGAGTCTACTCCGACGACCCAAAAGTGAACCCCAACGCCGTGCGCTTTGACCGCCTCTCCTACATGGAAGCCCTTAAAATGAGAGTGGGGGTGATTGACAGCACCGCTATTTCCCTCTGCATGGAGCACAACCTCCCCATTTACGTGGTCAACCTCTGGGAGGAAAGAGCCCTGGAGAAAGTGGTCCTGGGCGAACCAGTGGGGACCGTGATCTGCTGAAGGAGGCCGACATGGTGGAAGAAGTCTTTAAAGATGTGCGGTCCCGGATGGAAAAAGCCGTGGAGATCCTCCAGGAAGACCTCAAAGCTCTGAGGACAGGGCGAGCTTCTCCTGCTCTTCTGGAAAAGATCAAAGTAGAATACTACGGGACCCTGCTCCCCCTCAATCAACTTGCTTCCATAACCGCTCCGGAGCCCAGGCTCCTGGTGGTGAGACCCTGGGACCCATCCGCCCTGCCGGCCATAGAAAAAGCCATCCTCAAATCGGACCTCGGCCTCACCCCCATGAACGATGGCAAAGTCATCCGGATAAACATCCCCCGCCTTACTGAGGAAAGGCGCAAGGAACTTGTCAAGGTCGTATCCAAGAGGCTTGAGGAGGCCAAGATAGCCGTCCGCAACTGCCGGCGCGATGGCCTGGAGCAACTCAAGGAACTCCAGGATGAGAAGCTCATCTCTGAGGACGAATTCTTCCGGGCCAGGGACAGGCTTGACGAACTCACCGAGGAGTTCGTGAAGAAGATTGACGAGATCGGCGAGGCCAAGAAGAAAGAGATTATGGAGATCTGAGGGGTGAAGAAGGAAGAGATTCAGAACCTCCCGAAGCACATCGGCTTCATAATGGATGGTAATGGACGCTGGGCCAAACAGAGGGGATTGCCCAGGCTGGCAGGCCACAGGGCAGGAGCCGAAAACCTCCGCCGTGTCCTCAGAGCGTGCGGGGAATGGGGGATAAAGTATGTGACGGTTTACGCCTTCTCCACTGAAAACTGGGGAAGGCCTAAAGAGGAAGTGGAAGGCCTGTTCAACCTCCTTGACCACTATATAGACCAGTATCTCCCTGAACTGGTGAGGGAAGGGGTGCAGGTCAGGCACATTGGCCGGATGGACGGAGTGCCCGAAAGGCTCCAGGAGAAGATACGCCAGGTGGTGGAGGCCACCAGGGAGAACGACCGCCTTATCCTCTGCGTTGCCTTCAATTACGGGGGCAGGGCCGAAATAGTGGATGCAGTCCGCAAGATTGTGGCCGAAGGCCACAGGCCGGAGGAGATTAGCGAGGAATTGATTTCATCCCACCTTTACACTGCCGGCGTCCCCGACCCCGACCTCATAATCCGAACGGCCGGGGAGATGAGGCTTTCCAATTTCCTCATCTGGCAGAGCGCTTACGCTGAGTATTACTCCACCCCCGTTTACTGGCCTGACTTTGATGAAGAAGAGCTCTACAAAGCCCTCCTGGACTACAGCCGCCGTGAGAGGAGATTTGGACTCGTCAAGGAGCAGTGATAGGCCTTCCTTCAGGGCCAGACTGGAGCAATCCCAGTTCCGCAGCCGCGTTTTAGTGGCCCTTTTCCTCGTCCCCACCGTTATCCTTATAACCTGGGCAGGAGGGATTGTCTTTGCTTCGGCAGTAATGGCGGCGGCCCTGCTGGCGACCTGGGAATTCTTCAAACTTATGGAGAAAGGGGGATTCAAGCCCATCTGGCCCATGGGCCTCCTCCTCACCGCTCTCCTGGCCCTGAACGCTTATCTGCCACACTCTGGCCTCCTCTACCTGGGCCTTACGGCGTGGCTTATAATTGCCACCACATGGCAGCTCTTCCGGCGGACCCCCTCTCCCGTTGCCGATTGGGCTCTGACCCTGGCGGGAGGGCTTTACATTGGCTGGCTCATAAGCCATTTCATCTCCCTGCGCTCTCTTCCCCAGGGCTATACCTGGGTTATGCTGACTTTCCTGATAACCTGGGCTGGGGATTCGGGGGCATACTTCGCCGGACTGAAATGGGGCAAGAGGCCTCTCTGGCCGCGCCTCAGTCCCAGGAAAACATGGGAAGGAACCATCGGCGGCTGGCTCTCCGGAGTGCTGGCGGCCTTAATTCTGGGAGCCGCTGGCGGGATCCCTCTTCGCCACAGTCTGGCTTTAGGAGTGATTGTGGCCACGGTCACGCCCTTCGGCGACCTGGCCGTTTCCATGATGAAGAGGCAGGTAGGGGCCAAAGACTCCGGTTCCCTCTTTCCTGGTCACGGAGGGATGCTGGATAGAGTGGACAGCCTCCTCTTCGCCGTCGCTGGAGTTTATTACTACGTTATCACCGCCATCCTCTAATATAGGCGCAAGAGGTCTGGGGGGTGTCCCCCCGCTTTTTCTCTTTTTCCCACCCCCGTTTGCTGCGGCTCAGCCTGGCTTCAGGGGCCCACTCGTGGCCGGGTTTCAGAAGAGGGCAACTCGCCCCCAATTTAGTTTTTGTGGGGGGACACCCCCCACTTCCCCCCGTCAGGGGGACTCCGTCCCCCTGCACCCCCCCGCGTAGAGTTGACAGGTGGTTCCCGAAGGTGTATAATTTAACCAGCTTGTGGGGATGCTGTGGGTTCGACAGGGAACCGGTGGTCCTGGATGGCAAGCCGAGGTGCCCCAACCTCGTAAAACAGGGGTTCGTTAAAAAGAAGTGCCAACTACGCTACCATTCCCATGGCTGCTTAGTTAAGCAGCCACGTCCTCCCTGGCTTCCCCCCGAAGGGCTGGGGAAGGGCGTCAGAGATTCGGGGTGCGATGGCCTGACGCCGATAGGGCCATCTAAGAACCCATCGGCTGGCCCGAAACACCCTGGTCGGCTCGGGAGGTTTCGGGCGAGATGAAGTAGCCGACTAAGCTTGTAAACCATCCAGGGCTAAGTTCTCTGGACGCGGGTTCAACTCCCGCCATCTCCACCTTGAAGCCAGGCGGTGTCCAGGTGGCATTGCCTGGCTTAAATTTAAAAAAGGCTTGAGGTGATGGAAGAGTTCATACCTGATCCCCTGCTGAGGGCGGTGGGAAAGGTTTTCCGGATTGAAAGCTTTTCGCCTTTGTCCAGCCCGGCAGGAGCTTTTCAATTTGAAGGACATTTCCTTTACGAGCCTGAAAAAGCTTACACTTACCTCAGCTCAGAACTGAAGCCCTTAGGTTATACCCCCTTGTTCCGGGAGCACAGGGGCACCCCCCGGATAATAGTCGTCCCCGGGGTGATCACCGAATCGCCTCCCGCCAGACTTCTGAGCCTGATCCTTTTTTTCCTGACCTTAATTTCGGTTATTTTTACCGGGGTTTTCATGGGAGAGCGGCCGAATTTGCTCACCGGCATCCTCTTTGCCATTGCTCTCCTGGGAAGTCTCGGAGCCCACGAGCTTGGCCATTATTTTGTCTCCCGACAATACGGCTCCTCCGTAACCCTGCCTTATTTCATCCCAATGCCTCTAAGCCCCTTCGGAACAATGGGGGCTGTTATCAGGATGAAATCGCCCCCGTTGAACCGCAGAGCCCTGCTGAGGATAGGAGCGGCTGGCCCCTTAGCTGGCCTCCTTGTCGGCATACCCATGCTGATAATAGGCCTGCTCCTCTCCCGCGTGGAGCCCATCCCCAGCGATCGGCCTTATTACATGGAAGGCAATTCAGTCCTTTACCTCCTGGTTAAACTCATGATCTTCGGCCAGATCCTGCCCTCCGGCGGGAAGGACGTCCTCCTTCACCCTATGGCCTTCGCCGGATGGGCCAGCCTTATGGTTACAGGCCTCAACCTCATCCCGGCCGGACAACTGGATGGAGGCCACATAGCCTATGCCATTCTGGGAAAGAGAGCCAGAATCCTGACATGGCTCATCGTCGGAGCCCTCATTCTGATGGGCTTCTGGTGGCAGGGGTGGTTTGTATGGGCTCTCCTCATAGCCCTGCTGGGAAGGGAACACGCAAGGCCTCTGGATGAAGTCACCCCCTTAAAGCCTGAAGATCGCCTCCTGGCGATCGCCATGCTCCTGATTTTTGCCCTTCTCTTCACGCCGAAGCCTCTCGTCCTGGTCTATTGAAGGAGGTGGGGAGAATTGGAAAGCTCAAAACAGTTCAAGGCTGATGCCTGGATAGAGGGAATGTGTCTTCTGCTCCTCATCTTCTTCCTGGTGGCCACCCTCTACACCGCTTTCATGATTTACCTGACGGCAAAGGCCTGGGCCTCCTCTTACCTGACCTCAAGCCCTCTCTTTTCTTCTTTCCTTAAGAACATGCCGGGCATCTCCTCCTTTCCCCAGCAGAACCAGGGTGTCAGGGAAGCCCTCAGCCTTCCGGATATAAAGCGGGGCGAAAGGATAAACGTCCTCCTCCTTGGGGAAGACAGGCGCCCCAGCGAGAAGGGCCCTTCCCGGACCGACACCATTATCCTCCTGAGCCTGGATCCCAATTCCAGAACAGCCTCCATGCTTTCCATCCCCAGAGACCTCTGGGTCCCGATCCCTGGCTACGGAGAGGGGAGGATAAATACCGCCAACTACATTGGGGATGCGAAAGGTTACCCGGGCGGCGGGCCGGCCCTGGCCAAAAAGACGGTGCAGTATAACTTCGGCGTGCCAGTGCATTACTATGTAAAGGTCAACTTTGACGGGTTCAGGCGGATCATTGACCTCATTGGTGGGATTGACATTTACGTTGAGAAAGAGATAAACGATCCCACCTATCCCGCCTACGATGGCTACGGCTACGACCCCCTCTACATCCCGGCTGGCTGGCACCACATGGACGGGGACCTGGCCCTGAAATACGCCCGGACACGCCATGGCTCCTCGGATTTTGACCGGCTGCGCCGCCAGCAGCAGATCATAATGGCCGTGCGGGAAAGGGTCATGAGCCTTGACCTCATCCCCAAGCTCCTGCCGAAACTACCGGAGCTGGTCCAGAGTTTATCCGACTCGGTCCAGACCGATATACCCATTGAGGTCATGCTCGAGCTGGCCCCCATCGTTAGGGAGATAGAGCCCCAGAACATAAAGAGGGCGGTCATAGATAGCTCCATGTGCATAAACACCGTAACCCCTGGCGGAGCCGACGTCCTCATACCTGTGAGGGAGAAGATACGTCCTCTCATTGAAGAGCTTTTCGCCACCCCCACCCCAGTGGTGGCCCAGGTCCTGAGCCAGGAGAACATGGAAAAACAGCAGCTGGCCGCAGAAGGGGCCAAAATCATCGTCCAGAACGGCACCGAGGACCAGGAGCTGGCGGAGAAGGTGGCCAGGTTCCTCATGGACAAAGGCTTTCAGGTTGTGGCTTATGGTCCTGCCGATCGCACCGATTACAATCACACTGTAATCGTAAATTACACTCACAAAACCTACACCCTGGAACAACTGGCCCTCCTCTTCAACGTCCGGCCCGAGGAGATACGCCACAGCCCCGTTAACCTGAACGGCATAGACATAAGGGTAATAGTGGGGAAAGATTTCAGTTTCCCCACCGATAACTGAAGGGGCAAACTCATGGAAAAGGAAACCGCCGAAGCTCTTGCCAGGAAAGCACTGGAGGCGAGGGAAAAAGCCCATGCCCCCTATTCAAACTACAGGGTAGGTGCGGCTCTGCTGGCCCGTTCGGGCAGGGTTTACACCGGATGCAATGTGGAGAACGCCTCCTACGGCCTCACCGTTTGCGCTGAAAGGGTCGCCATTTTCAAAGCCGTATCCGAAGGGGAGAAAGATTTCGCTGCTATAGCCGTGGCCACTTCCAACGGCGCTCCTCCCTGCGGCGCGTGCCTCCAGGTCATGGCCGAATTTGTGGCAGATTTCTCCTCCTTCCAGGTGATCCTGGTCAACGCCGAGGGCCAGTGGAAAACTCTGACCCTCAGGGAGCTCTATCCGCACGGCTTTACCTCCCGTTTCCTCTGGGAGAAAAAATAAACCCGGGAGGGAAACGTGTCCTTTATAGCCCAGTGGCCCAAGGATAAGATCATTGCTGCTTTCTCCTCCCACGTCTCTTCCGGAAAAGCTCGCACCTGGACTGGCTTCGGCATGGATTTTGTGGCAGGGAGGAGGGAAGGCGTTTACATGTGGGATGTGGATGGCCGGAAGAGATTGCTGGATTGCCACTGCAATGGCGGAGTCTTCAACTTCGGCCACCGCCATCCGCTCCTGGTGCAGGCCCTGAAGGAAGCTCTGGAGGAGCTTGACATCGGCAACCATCACCTCATATCTGAGCACAGAGCCCGGCTTGCCAGGCGCCTCGCCGAACTCGCCCCCGGTCCTCTCCCTTACACCACTTTTGCGGTAGGCGGAGGCGAAGCTATAGATTTTGCCATAAAGCTTGCCAGGGCTCACACCCGACGGCCCAAAATCATCTCGGCCAGAGGGGGATATCACGGCCACACTGGCCTTGCCCTCGCAGCAGGAGATCCGGAATACAAGGAGCCTTTTGGCCCCCTGGCCCCGGGGTTTGTCCAGGTTCCCTTTGCCGATATCCAGGCCCTGGCCCGTGAAATTGACAGCGATACCGCTGCTGTCCTGCTGGAGACAATCCCGGCAACTCTTGGCATGCCCATAGCACCTCAGGATTACTTCGGAGAAGTGAGAGAACTCTGCAACCGGCATGGAGCCCTCCTCATCCTGGATGAAGTTCAGAGTGGGCTTGGGCGCACAGGGAAGATCTGGGCCATAGAACACTGGGGCGTTGAGCCCGACATTCTGGTAACCGGAAAGGGTCTGAGCGGGGGGCTTTACCCTATAGCCGCCACCTGTTACCGGGAAGAATTGAATGCATTCCTTGACAAAAACCCGTTCATCCACATCTCCACATTTGGCGGCGCAGAACTGGGGTGCGTGGTGGCGCTGAAGGTGCTTGAGGAAACCGCACGGCCTGAATTCCTCGGCCATGTGAACAGAATGGCCTCTTTCTTTGCGGAAAAGCTTGAAGACCTGCAACGTAAACACTCCAATACTTTGCTGGAAGTCCGCCAGAAAGGCCTCATGATAGGCCTCGTCTTCCCCGATCGTAACTGCGGCCCCCTTATGACCAAACTCATGTATGAAAACGGCATCCTGGCCATATTCGCTAACAACGACCGGCGAGTCCTGCAATTCCTCCCCCCTCTCATAATTACCGAAGAGGAAGCCGATGAAGCGGTGAGGGCCCTTGATAAGTCCATCGGCACCCTGGAAAAGGTCAGGAAATTCATCCCTTCAAACGTTGATATTATGGCAATGAAGCTTGAGGAGCCGATGCGGAGGTTACTGGATGCCCTTTTCTGATAGGGATTGGGAAGAGCTGAAGGGGTTGAAGCTCAGGGGCTTCCCGCTCACCGAAGCCAGGAAAACGCTGGAATTCCTCAGCACCATCGGGCCCGATGACCTGTCCGGGTGGCTTCAGGAGGTGGTCTCCCCCTCCGCTGTAAGCCCGATCCTGAAGCTTTGGGAAGATTTCCTCCGTTCCCTTGAAGACGTGAAAAGCCTCCAGCCAGCTTTAGAGGAGGGAGCTCCTCAGGCTTTTTTCATCTACAAACGGGCCTGGCAGGTAGCGGGCAAAAAACTGGGCAAGGTGATCAGGGAAACAGAGCTGCGGATGAGTCCACGCCTCAGGGTTAACCTGCTTGGCTTCGGGGAAATAACCAGAGTGCTGGACCTGGAAGGGAGCCCCCTCAGCCTCTGGCGCGATCCCGAAACGGGAAGGCCCGTAAGAATGGTCTTCAAGAAGATGCTGCCCTTTCCATCCCGCGAAGCAGCGGAACACCATGCCCACTGGTATATGGAATACAACCGGCTTCTGCGGGATGAAGTGGGGATAAAAGTGCCGCCCTTTGATATCCGGATCTTGGGGAAAGGGCCAGGCCCTGTAACTGTTTACATGCTGCAGGGCAGATTGGACCCGGAGCGGGTCTGCGTGGGTAAATTCCTTGAAAGGCTCACCCCTGATTCCGCAGCAGTCCTCTACGGGATGATCCTGAAAGAGTATGGTAAAGTTTACGATTTTAACAGGAGCCATGCCCGTGAGGGGATCCAGCTCGGGATAGATGGGCAGATTCCAAACTGGGCCGTTGAGGAATGCAGCGGCAACCCGGAGGCCCTGACCGGAGACGAGACCCTGATTTATCTGGACACCACAGTGCCGATGGTCCGCATTAACGGCAGGGATGTCATTAACCCTGAAATTTACTTCCAGACGCTCCCTGCCTTTGCCCAGAAGTTGATAAAGGCTTTGAACCTCCACAACGAAGTCCTGAACCTCGAAGGGACCCCCCTCAGCCTCTGGCGCGATCCCGAAACGGGAAGGCCCGTAAGAATGGTCTTCAAGAAGATGCTGCC
>DAOUBN010000165.1:0-7226 GCA_034432815.1 Anaerolineae bacterium
GCCGGGGTTAAGGGTCCCCCTCGTGGCCAGGTTGCGAGGGTTGCCTTCTCGCCCCTTTGATTGGTTTTTCTGGGGGGACACCCCCCATACCCCCCGGGAGGGGGCTCCGCCCCCTCCACCCCCGGAAGGTTCGTTTTTCCGGGGGTACATCCCCCAGACCCCCTGCACCCCCCTCTTTTTCCCCACCCTCGTTTGCTGGGGGTTTGCCGGGGTTAAGGGTCCCCCTCGTGGCCGGGTTGCAGGAGAGGGCTGCTCGCCCCTTAATTTGTTCTCTTGGGGGGATACCTACCAGACCCCCCGGGAGGGGACTTTGCCCCCTCCACTCCCATAGAAGAGTAAAAACAGGGGGTGCAGGGGGACTCCGTCCCCCTGACGGGGGGAAGTGGGGGGTGTCCCCCCACGAAAACAAATTTGGGGGCGAGCTGGTATCTCCTGGAACCCGCCTCCGAGTGGGAGGCTGAAGCCAGGCTGAGCCACAGTTAACGGGGGTGGGAAAAAAGAGGAAAAGGCGGGGGGACACCCACCAGACCCCCAGGAGGGGGTTCTGCACCCTCCACCCCCGTGAATCAGGTTTCCCCAGAGGACACCTCCCGCAGCCCCCGGGGCACATCCTCCAGATCCTCCACCAGGAGGCAAAACCCTCTGGACCCCTTTCGGGGGAAGGAGTCCATGCCCCCTTTTCAAGCTTTTTCCACCTCCACATGGTTGCTGTAGAAGGTGGCACCGTGGCCAAGGTCGGCTTCCATGTCCGGGGTGGTGGAGTTGACACCGGTGCCCCTGGGGGAGAAGCTCCCCCACCATATGCTCGGGCTCACCACCACGCCGAGGATCGTTTCGTAACTTACCCGGGCCCAGAGATAGCATTCGCCCCTCTCGTTCCAGACCCTGACCAGGTCGCCATCGGCTATCCCCCTCTCTTCCGCATCTTGGGGGTGGATTATGAGGTGAGGATGCCCCTCTTTCGCCCGGAGGGAGTCCACCGCTCCAAAGCTGGAGTTCAGGAAGTGATGGGCGCTGGGGGTCAGGAAAACCAGGGGGTAAGAGCTTGGAGGGAGAGGCCTGTAGTCAGGGAGAGGGTCCAGGCCCATTTTCTCCAGGCGATGGGAATAGAATTCCAGTCTCCCGGAGGGGGTGGGGAAGCCCTCGGCGAAGGGGAGGAAAGGCCTGGGGATGTTGAGGCGAACCCACCCCTCCCGCTCCAGGCGCTCCCGAGTTATCCCGCTCCCCTCCAGGGCCTGGTCCACCAGTTCTTCATCCGAATCTCTGAAGCATTCTTCTTCAAAGCCCATCGCCCTGGCCAGACGCCGGAAAAGCTCGGTGTTGCTGACGCTCTCCCCCAAAGGCTCTATAGCGGGCCGGTTCAGGCTCAGGTAATAGTGGCCGTAAGAAGTGTGGAGGTCAAGCCTTTCCAGCTGGCTCGTGGCCGGGAGAACCACATCGGCAAAGCGAGTTGTATCGGTGAAGAAGATGTCGTGGACCACTAAGAAGAGATCCTCCCGCATGAGCCCTTTGAGGACGAGCTCACGGTTGGGGGCTGAGTTGGCAGGATCGGAGTTGTAGACGATAAGGGCTTTGATGGGCGGGTCGTCAAGCTCGGTGAGAGCCCTGCCCAGGTGGATCATGTTGACGGTGCGGGGGTTGCCGGAGATGAGATCGGGGCGCTGGAGCTTTTCCTGGTTTATGGGGAAAGCGCCGCTTGTCGTGAGAAGAGCGCCGCACCCTGGATAAAGCCATGCTCCGGTCAGCCCCGGAAGGCAGGCGATGGTCCGGACGGCCATCCCGCCGTTGGTGTGGCGCTGAAGGCCGTAGTTCAGGCGGATAAGGGAATTAGGGGTTCCAGCGTAGAGCCTGGCCAGGGCTTCTATGTCTTCCGCCGGGACGCCGGTGATCTCCGCAACGGTTTCAGGGGTGTAACGGGAAACCCTCTCCTTAAGGGCTTCAAAGCCGTGGGTGAACCGGCTCACGTAATCGGCATTGTAGAGGTTATCGCGGATGATGACGTGCATCATCCCCAGGGCTAAAGCGCTATCAGTTCCGGGCTTGACCCGGATGTGGACATCAGCCAGGGAAGCAGTCCGGGTGCGCACGGGGTCCACGACGATAAGCTTTGCCCCCCGGCGGCGAGCTTTCTGAATGAGAGGCCAGTAATGGGGGTTGCTGGTCACAGTGTTAGTCCCCCAGAGGATTATGAGCTTCGCCTGGGGAATGTCCTCGGGGTCGGGCCCCAGAGCGGCTCCCGTGGTAGCTATGAACCCCTCTTTCCCGGCCGAGGAGCATATGGTATAGAGGAGCCGTGTGGCCCCGAGGCGGTGGAAGAATCTCCTGTCCATGCTGCCGAAGTTGAGGACCCCGAGGGTCCCGGAGTAGCTGTAGGGCATTATGGCCTCGGGTCCGTAGCGGGCGATTATCTCCCGGAGGCGGGAGGCTATGAGCTCAAGGGCTTCCTCCCAGGTTATCCTCTCAAACTGACCAGAGCCTTTCGGACCGACCCTGCGGTAGGGGTAGAGGACGCGGCGGGGGTTGTATACCCACTCAAGGTAGTGGTTGAGCTTGACGCAGAGGAAACCCTGGGTTATCGGGTGGGATGGGTCGCCCTGGATGGAGATGGCCTTGCCTCTTTCCACCCTTACCACGAAAGCGCAGGTATCAGGGCAATCGTGCGGGCATGCGCCTTTTACTTCCACTCTTTCTCCTCCCTCAATCCGGTGGTGAGAGCAAGGATTCAAGGTAATCGTCGGGGACGCGCCGCAGGGAATACACGGCGCGGCGTTTTGAAAGGGCCCTGGGGATCACTCTGAGCCCAGCCAGCTGGCCCTTTATCCTGGCTCTGGCCGCCTCCCCCCGCCAGGCTTTCAGAGCTTCGGCGGTTATCCTGAGCTGGGCTCTGAGGATGAGAGGCCAGTATTTGCGGAAGAGGCTGCCAGGGTAATCCTTGGCCAGCACGTAGATGAAGTTGCGGCCGTTGTAGAAGCTGGCCAGTTTCCCCCCGCCTGTAGCACTGAGCCGGTGGTAGACGATGGCTTCGGGGGTGTAAACGCACCTGTAGCCGGCTATCTGGGCCCGCCAGGCCAGGTCCACATCCTCGCAATACATGAACATCTCCTCGTCAAAGAGCCCGATCTTCTCCAGCATGGCCTTGCGGTAGGCTGCCGCCCCTCCGCAGGCCCCGAAAACATATTCTTCCCGGTCATACTGGCCTTCGTCCTCCTCCCAGACGCCCCTGTTCCCGGGGATGCCGTCAATCCGGTAGAAATCCCCTGCCGAATTTATGATCTCCCTGCGGTCATAAAGCAGGATCTTGCTCGCCGCCATCCCCGCTTCGGGATGCCTCTCCAGCGCGCTCCACAAGGCCTCCAGCCAGCGGGGGTGAGCTTCGGCATCGTTGTTGAGGAGGGCTATAACCTCTCCCCGCGCATCTCTTATCCCGGCATTGGCTCCGCCGGTGAGGCCCGTGTTCCGGGGGAGCCTCAGCACTCTGACCTCCGGAAACTCTCTCTCCACCAGCGCCACGGAGCCGTCGGTGGAAGCGTTGTCCACCAGGATGACCTCAAAGTCCTTGAAGGTCTGCTCCCTCAGGGACTGGAGGCAACCCCTCAGGAATTTCTCACCGTTCCAGTTGGGTATGACCACGGAGATTTTAACTTCCATGGCCTTTCACCAGGCCAGGCTCCCTCTCAAAGAAAGCCCTCAAGGCTTCCTCCCATGGCCTCAGGGTTATCCCGATCTGAGCCCCGGCGAAATTGCGCAGGGGGGTGAAGAGGGGAGGCCTGGCCACCCTTACCCATTCCCTTGAAGTTATGGGCTCCACCGGCACGTCCCCCCTGCCTGAAAGTTCCAGGATCAGCCTGGCAAACTCGTAGCGGGAACAGTAGCCGGAATTGGTGAAGTGGTAGGTCCCGTAGAAGCTGGTGCGAATCAGCCTGGAGATGGCCTCGGCCAGGTCAAGGGCGTAAGTGGGATTGCTCACCTCATCGGTGACGACCCGGAGGCTTCCCCGTTCGTCGGCGGCCCGGATTATCTTGGTGACGAAGTTGTTTCCCCCGTGGTAGTAAAGCCAGGCGGTGCGGACAATGAAGAAGCGGGAGAGGAGCTCCCGGACGAACTGCTCTCCAGCCAGCTTTGAGCGGCCGTAAACACCGACCGGGTTCGGGCGGTCAAATTCCCAGTAAGGCTCCGAAGCGGTGCCATCAAAGACTTCGTTTGTGCTTATGTAGACCACAGCAGCGCCGCACTCCAGGGCGGCCACGGCGACGTTGCGGGTTCCCAGGGCGTTCACGGCGTAAGCCTTTTCCGGCTCCAGCTCGCACCCGTCCACATTGGTGAAGGCGGCGGCGTGGATAACCACATCGGGCCTGAATTTTCCGAGGCAATCCCGGAGGGAATCCAGCCGGGTGATGTCACATTCTGGCCTGGCCAGAGGCAGAACTTCGTCTTCCCTGAGCACTTCCAGGAGAGCCCGGCCGAGCTGGCCGGTGCTTCCGGTGATGGCGATCCTCATCTCACTCCTCCACGGTGACCTTCCGGACGAGGCGGCCCCGGAGGGACCACGGCCCCGCTTCCTCTACTTTCACCATGACCATCTGGCCGTCCCAGTTTCCAGGGTCCTCAAAGAAGACGAGCTTGTTAGTCCTGGTCCTTCCGAACCATCGCCCCCTGCGCCTGCCTTCTACCAGCACTTCAACCTCCTTCCCCACGAGTCCGGCATTTATCTCAGAGGCTATCCTCTCCTGGAGCTCCTCCACGAGCTTGAGCCTGCGCCTCTTCTCCTCTGGTGGGACATCGTCCCTGAGGCGGGAGGCGGCAGTGCCAGGGCGGGGCGAGTAGGCCGCCGCATGCACCACGTCAAACCTTATCTCCTCAAGGAGCCGGTAAGTGTTCATGAACTGCTCTTCCGTCTCCCCCGGGAAGCCCACAATGACATCGGTGGCGAGGCCCACGCCGGGGATGGCTTCCCTTATCCTCCTCACCAACTCCCTGTATTGGGCGACGGTGTAGCCCCTGACCATCCGCTTGAGGATCGTGTCGTCGCCGGACTGGACCGGGATCTCAAAGTGTTCGCAGACTTTGGGGAGGGATGCCACTGCCTCAATGATCCTGGGGCTCATGTCAGCGGGGTGGGAGGTGAGGAAACGGATGCGCCAGAGCCCCTTTACCGGATGGATGAGCTCCAGAAGCCGGGCCAGGTCCGGCTTGCCTGGAAGATCCTGGCCATAGGAGTCCACGTTCTGGCCCAGGAGGACCACTTCCCTCGCCCCTCGCCTGACCAGTTCCTCCACTTCGGCGACTATCTCCTCAGGGGAGCGGCTCCTCTGCTTACCCCTCCTCAGCCTCACGATGCAGTAGGTGCAGAAGTGATCGCACCCGTAGACTATCGGGACGTAAGCGGAGACAGGGGCGGGGAGAGGGGGTCTGACCCAGTCCTCGCCCAGGGCCAGCCTTTCCCTCACGGCTTTTATGAAGCCTTCCACATCCGATGGGCGCAGGAAGAGGTCTACGTAGGGATACTGCTCGTAAAGGGTCCGGGCATCATCCACGAAGCAGCCCATAACGGCCAGGAAGGCTTCGGGGCGGCGGCGCTTCACGGCTTTGAGGGAGGCCAGGTGCCCCCGCACCTTGTCTTCAGCGCTCTGGCGGACCACGCAGGTGTTGAGAAGGAGGACATCGGCCTCCTGGGGCACAGAAACCCTGGTGAAGCCCATCCGCTCCAGGGCTTCCGCCACCCTGGCCGAGTCCGCATCGTTCATCTGGCAGCCTATGGACCAGAGGTAGTATTTCAGGTTCGCCATAAACGCCTGAATTTAGCCAGAGTGGAGAAGATGTGAACCCATGGGGGGCTCCTGCGGCCCTCTATTCTGCCCCGCTTCAGTTTTTCCAGGAAATCCTTCTCCCCTCCGAACGGCTCCACATCCACCCACGCTGCGCCTATTTCCCAGGGGGTATGAGCATCGCTCCCAGCCGATGCAGGGATGCCTTTCTCCGCCGCAATCCGCAGAGCTCTCAGGTTATCGGCCTGGAGGATGGTCCGGGCGTTGAAGCCCTCAATGAAGTCCACTTCCCCGATTATCTCCAGCGCGTGAGGGCCCATGGCTTCCTGCCGGATGCGGTCAAAGGGGTGGGGAATCCCCACGATCCCGCCCTGCTCCCTTATGCGCCGGATGGCTTCCAGGGGGTCCAGGCCCGGAGGAATTTCTTCTTCAATGAAGAGGGCAAGGAGCTCGCCCCTTCCGGTCCGCACCTCCTCTCCCACGATCACGAGCTCCGGGGCGATTTCCCTGGCCTCAAGCGCCCCGGCTATAGTGTTGTGGTCGGTTATGGCCACTTTTGAAAGGCCCCTGGCCCGGCTCAGTTCAACAACTTTCGCCGGAGAGCAGAGGCCGTCTGGGGAGAAAAATGTATGGACGTGCAGGTCTATTTTCCACCTCATTCGCCGAAGACTATCCTCCCATCGGCCATGTCCGTTATCCTGATGAGGGAGACGATGGGGACGTTCAGGTACTGGAGTCGCTCCCTTCCCCCTTCAAAAACTTTCTCAATCACTGCCCCAATGCCCACCAGGGTGGCCCCGCTCATTTCCACGATGCGGACGAGGGCCTCAATAGTTTGGCCTGTGGCAAGGAAATCGTCCACGATTAGGACCCTGTCACCGGGCTTGAGGAATTCCACGGATACCATGAGTTCCACCATTTTGCCTTTGGTGTGGGAGGGAGCGAACTGGCGGTAGGCCCCGTCCACCATGGTTATGGGCCTGGTCTTGCGAGCGTAAACCAGGGGGACGCCGAGGGCCAGGGCGGTGGTGAGGGCCGGGGCGATCCCGGAGATTTCGGCGGTGAGCACTTTGGTTACTCCGAGGTGAGCAAACCGCCCTGCGAGCTCCCGTCCCACTTCCAGCATCAACTGGGGATCCACCTGGTGGTTTATGAAGCTATCCACCTTGAGGATGCCCCCGCCAAGGTTTTTGCCTTCTCTGAGGATGCGTTCCTTAAGGGCTTCCATAACGCTCCTCCGGGCTGTAAAATCCCTGACTCACCTTAAGTTTAACCGATAGGGCTTTAAAAATCAAAACCTTTGGCCGGGCGCCAGGACTTTTCAGTGCTCTCGCACACCCACGCGAGGGACGCGGAAGTGTTCCACACAAAAACAAAACTGGTAGGAGTAAGGGGGGTGCAGGGGGGCGAAGCCCCATGGCAGGGGGTTGGGGGATATGCCCCCCGGAAAAACGAACCTTC
>DAOUBN010000166.1:0-2212 GCA_034432815.1 Anaerolineae bacterium
GAAAAAGAGAAAAAAGGCGGGGGGATACCCCCCGCAACCCTCGGGAGGGAGTAAAGCCTTTTCCCCAGCCCTTGCTCAGATTGGCCGGGTATGCTTTAATTAGCTTGAAAAAGCTCAGGGAGGCAGAGATGGAAGGGCGGTGGTCCTACAGGGCCCATGAGATAGAACCCGGCATTTTCGTTGAGATCGGGGAACTCGTGGAGAAGTTCAGGCCTCTGGACCTGTCCACCGGCTTCCCCGATCTTCCGGGTCCGGAAGAAGTGAAGTATGCGGCCATAGAGGCCATATGCCGGGGGGCCAACCAGTATACTTCAAGCTTCGGGAGCTTCAGGCTCCGCCAGGCCATAGCCGATCACTACCGGCGCTTCTACGGCTGGGAGCTGGACCCCCATCGGGAAGTGACGGTAACCCACGGCGCCACCGAAGGCATCATCGCTTCAATCCTGGCCCTCGTCAACCCCGGAGACGAGGTCATAATCTTTGAGCCCTTCTACGATAGCTTCGCCCCCGATGTGATCATGGCCGGGGGAAAGCCAGTGTTCGTATCCCTCAATCCGCCTTCCTGGGATTTTGACCCCGAAGAGCTGGAGAAGGCCATATCGCCCCGAACCCGCCTGATCATCCTCAACAGCCCCCACAACCCCACAGGCAAAGTCTTCTCCCGGGAGGAACTGGAATTCATCGCCAGCCTGGCTGTGAAGCACGACCTCATGGTCCTCTACGATGTGGTCTATGAGCACCTCGTTTTTGAGGGGGAACACCTCCATATAGCCACCTTCCCCGGGATGGCCTCCCGAACTGTGACAGCAGGCAGCTTCGGGAAGACCTTCGGGCTCACGGGGTGGATGATAGGGTGGGTCCTGGCGCCTCCGCCCATAACCGAGGCAATCCGAAGGATTCACCAGTTCACCTCTTACTGCGCCGCAGCGCCCCTCCAGGAAGCCGCCGCCTTCGCCCTGGGGATGGACGAGGAGTTCTTCCGCAGGACCGTGGAGATGTATCGCCACCGCCGGGATTTCCTTTCCTCGGCCCTGGAAGAAATAGGATTCAGGGTCCTCAAGCCCCAGGGAACTTACTACCTCCTGGCCGATTTTTCCCCACTGAGCGAAGAGGACGACAGGGCTTTCTGCCGCCGCCTCATCCAGGAGGCCGGGGTCGCCGCCATCCCGATAAGCGGTTTCTACCGGAAAGGGGTCAAAAGCCCTCCCATGCTCCGGTTCTGCTTCGCCAAGAGGATGGAGACCCTGGAGGAGGCCGCGGCGAGGCTCAGGAGGTGGGCCGGGAAAGAGGCGCAAGCCTCCTGACCGCTTCAACCACTTCCCCAATGGTGAATGGCCGAACCAGTATCTCGGCAGGCTTGAGGATTTCCTCGGCTTCCTGATCCCGGCCATATGGGGCCGTGCAGAGGACGAGGGGAACTTCGCCCAGGAGGAGCTTCAGGGCCCTGAGCTTTTCCGCCGTGACCGTCACCCCTCTTAAATCCAGAACTACCACATCCGGAAGGGAAGGGGTTCGGCAGAGGAAAGCCGCCGCGGTTTCAAGGTCGGGGAAGGATTTAACCCTGTAGCCTTCCTCCTGAAGCTGGGCCGAAACCAGAGCCCTCTCCTGCCACTTCCCCATCACCAGCACTACCACTCGCTCCACGCTGTCCCCCATAAAGGCCTGAAGACGGAGGGAGGCGGGACTTCAAAGGCCTTTCCCGGAGGCTTCCAGTAGAGGTATACCGCCGAATACCCCCCGGGCTCCTGATACCTCACCCTCACCCTGTGTTCCCCCTGGCTCAGGTAAACCTTTTCCTCCCGGCGCATATCCGAAGAGGTCCTGAGGACAACCTGGCCGTCTATCTCAAGGGAGGATGGGGAATTGGAGAGCAGGGCAAAGCCGTAATAGCCGGGCTCTTCAACCTTCAGGAACCCCCTCCATTCCACGCTGAAGGGCGCAGGCAGGGGCTGGATGTGCCACCGGAAAGCGATGAAGGGGTCAACCCTGGCGAAAAAGGGGTCCCCGCTCCAGTCAGCCCCGCGGTAGTAGTAGCCTGTGAGGCCTTCCCGAAAGGCAGGAGGGATGTTCAGGAACTCCTCCGGGACGGGGCCGTCCAGCTGGCCGCCGTGGATCTCAATCCGCCCGGGCCCTTCAATCCTGAGATCGTGCCACCCTTTGATCAGGTGCACGGCGGCTTCCTCTCCTCCCCTCAGGGAGGCAGAGATGGAAG
>DAOUBN010000167.1:0-7214 GCA_034432815.1 Anaerolineae bacterium
GCGGGGCCCCTGGCCCTCGGCCCACCCCTCCTCCTCCTTGCGGAGCCGGCCGCGGGCCTTATCCACGAGGAGCTGGGCCAGCTCGCCGGGCTTATAAGGAAGCTGAACGCCGAGGGCATCACCATCATCCTTGTGGAGCACAACATGCCTTTCGCCATGAGCCTCTGCCAGAGGATAGTGGTGCTGGCCCACGGCCAGGTAATTGCCGAAGGCAGGCCTGAGGAAATCCGCAGGAACCCCAGGGTAATAGAAGCTTACCTGGGCCACAGTGCCGGAGGGGATTGACATGCTTGCGGTGGATAAGCTTTCGGTTGCTTACGGGCAGGCGAAAGTGCTTCACGATGTTTCCTTAACCGTAAGGGACGGGGAAGCCATTGCTGTCCTGGGGGCCAATGGGGCTGGAAAGAGCACCCTCATAAAGGCCCTGGTAGGCTGGGTGAAGCCCATCGGTGGGCGGGTTGAGTTTGATGGGGAAGACATAACTTTCCTTCCCCCCTGGGAGAGGGCAGCCAGGGGCCTGGCCGTGGTCCCGGAGGGGCGCCGCCTCTTCCCTGACCTTTCAGTGGAGGAGAACCTGCGCCTGGGCGCTTACCTGGAGCCCGATCCGAAAAGCTTCAGGGAGAGGCTTGATCTCATCTTCGCCCTCTTCCCCATCCTGGCTGAAAGGCGTCGCCAGAAGGCGGGGACCCTCTCGGGCGGGGAGCAGCAGATGCTGGCCATCGGGAGGGCCGTTATGAGGAAGCCTCGCCTCCTGCTGGTGGATGAGGCTTCCATGGGCCTCTCCCCGATAGTGGTGGAGATGGTCTTCAAGGCCCTGGGCGAACTCCACCGGGAGGGGGTATCGCTCCTTCTGGTGGAGCAGAACGCCCACGAAGCCCTCAAGATCGTGGAGAGGGGATATGTCCTGGAGAACGGCCGCATTGTCCTGGAGGGCAATGCTGAGGAGCTCAAACGCAACCCCAAGGTTCAGGCCGCTTACCTTGGAGGAGTCTGAAAAAGGAGGTGGATTATGCCGAAGAGGGTAATCCGTGCACCAAGGGGGACCCAGCTCCACTGCAAGAGCTGGCTCCTGGAAGCTCCATACCGGATGCTCATGAACAACCTGGACCCCGAAGTGGCCGGCGACCCCGATAACCTCATCGTCTACGGGGGAAGGGGAAAGGCTGCCAGGAACTGGGAATGCTTTGAGGCCATCCTTCGCACCCTGGAGGAGATGGAGCCCGATGAAACCCTCCTCATCCAGTCGGGGAAGCCGGTTGGGGTTTTCCGCACCCACCTGGATGCGCCGAGGGTCCTGATGGCCAACTCCAACCTGGTCCCGGCCTGGGCAACCCAGGAATACTTTGACGAGCTGGAGCGCCTTGGCCTGATAATGTTCGGCCAGATGACGGCCGGGGCATGGATTTACATCGGCACCCAGGGAATCCTCCAGGGGACCTACGAGACCTTCGCCGCGGCGGCCAGGTCGGCCGGGTGGCCGAGCCTCAAGGGGAAGTTCGTCCTGAGCGCTGGCCTGGGCGAGATGGGAGGCGCGCAGCCCCTCGCCGTCACCATGAACGAGGGAGTGGCTCTGATAGTGGAGGTGGACCCGTGGAGGGCCCAGCGGCGCCTGGAGACGGGATACCTTGACGTAGTGGTGAACGATCTGGAAGAAGCCATGACCATGGTGGAGGAGGCCCTCAAGAAGGGTGAGGCCA
Source organism: Anaerolineae bacterium (assembly GCA_034432815.1). GTDB lineage: Bacteria > Chloroflexota > Anaerolineae > SpSt-600 > SpSt-600 > SpSt-600. Next base: position 1,698 of record DAOUBN010000167.1, read on the forward strand.
AATCCATAGGCCTCATAGGCAACGCCGCCGACATTTACCCCGAGCTGGTGGTGAGGGGGATAACGCCCGATGTGGTGACGGACCAGACTCCCGCCCACGATCCCCTCATGTATATCCCCAAGGGGCTCTCAGTGGAAGAGGCGGCCGAGCTTCGCCGCAAGGACCCCAAGGAATACGTCCGCCGCTCCATGGCCTCCATGGCTGAGCACGTCCAGGCCATGCTGGAGTTCCAGAAGCGAGGGGCCATCGTCTTTGACTACGGCAACAACCTGCGCCAGAGGGCCTACGATGCTGGCGTCAAGGATGCCTTCAACTACCCGGGCTTCGTCAAGGCCTACATCCGGCCCCTCTTCTGCCAGGGCAAGGGGCCCTTCCGCTGGGTGGCCCTCTCCGGCGACCCCGAGGACATCTACGTGACGGACCAGGCCATAATTGAGCTCTTCCCCGAGGATGAGCATCTGGTGCGCTGGATAAAGATGGCCCAGAAGAAGGTGAAGTTCCAGGGCCTCCCGGCTCGCATCTGCTGGCTCGGTTACGGCGAGCGGGATAAAGCCGGCCTCAAGTTCAACGAGCTGGTGGCCTCGGGCAAGGTCAAAGCCCCCATCGTCATAGGGCGCGACCACCTGGATGCCGGCTCGGTGGCCTCTCCCAGACGCGAGACCGAAGGCATGAAAGATGGTTCCGATGCCATCGCCGATTGGCCCCTCCTCAACGCCCTCCTCAACGCTGTATGCGGCGCCACCTGGGTGGCCATCCACTCCGGCGGAGGCGTGGGCATTGGCTACTCCGTCCATGCCGGCCAGGTCATCGTGGCTGATGGCACCCCCGAGGCAGCCCGGCGCCTGGAGCGTGTCCTCACCGCCGACCCATGGATGGGGGTGATAAGGCACGTGGATGCCGGCTACGAGGAGGCCATTGAAGTGGCCAAGAAATACAACCTCAAGATACCGATGATGAAATAAGCCCACGGGGCCCTGTCCGGCTACGGGCAGGGCCCTCTTCTTCACCGCATAACCAGGGGGAGGAAGAACCTGTAGCGCAAATGCCTGAGGTCCACCAGCGGTTCGGGGCGGCAGTAGAGGGTCACCTTCACCCTGGCGAAGTTGCCCCTGAGCTGGGGGGCGAAGTGCTCCTCAAACCATTGCTCCGTCAGCCCCCTGGAATCCCACATTTCCGCCTCGCTCAGGACGAGCCAGACTCGCTGGAAGAGGCCGACCCGGCTCCTGAAGTAGGCATCCACCTGAGCGGGGCTCATCCCCCAGTTGGTGTATGGCCCCTCCACCGGGACGTAAAGCTTTTCCCCCGCCAGGTAGTAGTCAAAGACCCGGCGCACGTAGGGTATCTGGAAGACCACGGCATCCCCTTCCCGGGCATACTCCCTGAAGAGGGCCACGGCTGCCCTGAAATCGCTCTTTATCGGGAAGCGATCCTGGCTGATGGCGGCTTCGGCGTCCGCTAAGAGGATGGCCAGGAGGAGGATCGGCCCAAGGGCTTTTGCCCTGGCCTCCCAGAAGCCCAGCCCTGCGGCCAGGAGGATGTAGAAGAAGGGGGCGAGGAAGATGAGGTAGCGGTCGGTGAAGAGGGGCTTGCGCAGGCAGACGCCGAAGAGGGCCAGGGCTGGGAGCAGGATGAGGGAGAGCAGGGGCAGGCTCTTCCTTCCTTCAAGGATGCTCCCCAGGCCAGCGATCCCTGCGGGGATCAGGGTCCAGGGCCACAGGGTGCTCATGACGCCGCAGCTCCACCCGGCAAACAGGATGGAGAGCATATCGGGGAGGGGGTAATAAGGGAAGCCGGTGGGGTTGGGGGAGAGGAAAGCAGGCAGAAGCCACCGCACCAATGGCAGGATCGGCAGGGCTAAGGCCAGGTGGGCAAGGAGGCCCTCTTTCCACCTCTTCCTGCGCCAGAAGCAGAGCGTCAATTGTCCCACAGCCATGAAGAGGGTGTGGAGGTGGATGTAGAAACTGGCGGCCATGGCGAGAAGATACATGGCCCAGCGCTTCAGCCCACCCTTCTCCATGGCCTCAAAGTGCAGGATGAAAGCTGAGGTCGCCAGGGCAAGCCAGAGCCCATACATCTTCCCCTCCCGGGAATACCAGATAAGGTAAGGGGAGAGGGCTGAGAGAAGCATGGCTGTGAGGGCGAAACGCTCCGGGAGGAACTTCCGGGCGAGCTGGAAGGTCAGGGGTAGCGAAAGGACCCCGAAGAGGAGGGAGAAGTAACGGAGGGAGAACTCCCCTTTTCCTGCGAGGATGAGCCAGCCTTTCAAAAGGAGGTAATACAGGGGGCCATTCCAGCCCGGATGGGCGAAATATCCCAGCACCTCCTTCAGAGGGGCCGAAGCGAAGAGGACAGCGTCAACCTCATCCCTCCAGAGGCTCTGGGAGAGGATGCCGCCGATGCGGGCTCCGAAGGCGATGAGGGTGATGAGAAGCGCCAGGATCCTGCTCCTCATCGGCTGATCCGGAAGCGGGGGTCCAGCTCAAGCATCCTCCTCAGCCCCTCCATCAGGGTGACCCTGGGCCGGTAGCCCAGGAGCTCCTGAGCGCGGGTCAGATCGGCCACAAGGCGCGATACTCCCCCACTTTCGGCCCTGTTGTGGACCACCTCCACCTCCCTGCCCACCACCCTCGCCACTTTTTTAGCCAGGTCGTTTATGCTGGTTTCCTCGCCGCTCCCCACGTTGATTATGGCCCTGTTGACGTTGGGGGCCGTGGCCGCCGCCACCAGGGCATCCACCACATCGTCAATGTAGACGAAATCCCGCGTCTGGTTGCCATCGCCGTAGATCACCAGGGTTCCTCCCTCCACCGCTTTCTTCATGAACTGAGGTATGACGGGAGGATGGCTGAAAGTGAGGTATTGCCCTGGCCCGTAGGCGTTGAAAATCCTCAGGATGACCGTCTCTATGCCGTAGAGGGCGCCGAGGGTGTTTACATAATATTCAGAGGCCAGCTTGCTGACGGCGTATGGGGATTGGGGGTTGGGGGTCTGGGTTTCCTTCACCGGCTGCGACTTCTGCTCCCCGTAGACAGCGCCCGAGGAAGCGAGGACAACGCGCTTGACCCCTACATCCCTCACCGCCACCATAAGGGCCACCGTCCCCCCCACGTTCACCTCATTGTATTCCCTGGGGTAGAGGACCGATTCGGGGACGGAGACCTTGGCCGCCAGGTGGTAGACGCAATCCACTCCCTGGAGCAGGTTCCAGAGCCTGGGGACATCCCGGACATCTCCCCTGGTGAAGACCACTTTGGGGTCAAGGCGGGATGGATCTCCGGCGCTCAGGTCGTCTATGACCCTGACGTGGTGGCCCATCCGGACAAGCCTGTTGGCCAGAGCTGCTCCGATGAATCCGGCTCCTCCGGTGATGAGGAAATGCATCGGCTCCCTCCGGGTTCAGAGAAGTTCCATCTGAAAGGCTGGCCTTTTACCTCTGAGGGTTATGAAAGGGGCAGCCCGCCCGGTCACCACTCCCAGCCTCTTGAGGTCTTCAAGGAAACGGATGGAGCCTTTCCGGCGTTCGGCGATTATCCTGCGGGCCGAGCGAGGGCCTATGCCGGGAACTCGCAGGAGCAGGTGGTAATCGGCCGTGTTGATTTCCACCGGGAAGAATTCAGGATGTTTGAGGGCCCAGAGGAGTTTGGGATCTCCTCCCCTTGGGAGGTTTCCTTCGGGGTCAAAAGTCAACTCTTCAACGGTGAAGCCGTAGCGCCTTATGAGGAAATCGGCCTGGTAGAGGCGGTGCTCGCGCCAGGCTGGGGTTGGGGGGTGGTCTTCAAGGGGGGTATCGGGTATGGGCTGGAAGGCGCTGTAGTAAATGCGCTGGAGGCCGAAGTCCCTGTAGAGGGATTGGGCCAGGCGGAGGAGGTCCCGGTCCTTTTCCCCTCCCGGCCCCACCATGAACTGGGTGGTCTGTCCGGCCGGGAGGACGGCCCTGCCTTCCTCTACCATCTCCTTTATCCAGGCTATGGGGGCGAAGAGGCTTTCGGTGAAATCTTTGCCGGGGGCTATCCTTTTCAGGGCCTCGGGGGAAGGGGCCTCAAGGTTGACCGAAATCCTTGTGGCCCAGCGGGCCATGGCCTCAACCGCTGCCCGGCTGGCTCCTGGGATGACTTTGAGGTGAATGTAGCCGGGAAAGCCGTAGCGGCGCCGGATTATCTCCGCCACCGCCACCATCCGGGCCATGACCTCATCGGGGTTGCCATCCACTGCGGAACTGAGGAACAAGCCCTTGACCATCCCCCTGCGCCAGAGGGAATCAAAAATGGAGGCAAGCTCCTCCGGGGCGAAGGACATCCTGGGGCAGTCCCTCCCGGCCCTGTTGGCGCAATACAGGCAGTTATTGACGCAGGCATTGGTCAGGAGGACCTTGAGGAGGATGACCCTCCGGCCATCGGGAAGAACGGCCGGGTAGAGCCACCGTCCCAGGTCATCCTTTATGCGGTGGACCATGGGACTGCAGGCTTCCCCGCAGAGGTCGTATTGAGCTGCTCTGCCCAGGAATTCCAGTTTCCTTTCAACCTCCATTTACCCGTCCTTCCTGGCCCAATCGTAGGGGATTTCCCCGCTGTGGGGCGGTATCCGGTATTCGTCGGGGTTTTCGTAATCGTAGAGTTCGGTGGGGATGTTGACTATGAGGGTCATATCGGTGCTTATCCCCTTGAAGCCGTGGATCACGCCAGGGGGTATGGTCAGGAGCACGGGGTTCAGTTCGCCGATGAAGAACTCGTTGATTTCCCCGTAAGTTGGGGAGCCTTCCCTCCCGTCGTAGAGGACCACCTTGGCCATTCCCTTTATGCAGACGAAGTGGTCGGTCTGCTTCTTGTGGTAGTGCCAGCCTTTGACCACGCCCGGATACACTGCGGTCACATAGACCTGGCCGAACTTCTGGAATTCCTCCCAGTCGGAGCGGAGCATTTCCATGAGGTAGCCTCTTTCGTCCGGTATGACTCTGAGCTGGCGGACTTTGACCCCTTCAATCAGCCGCTTTGCTCCTTTCATGGCTTTTCCTCCTGAGGAGAAGTTTAATGATTTTGCGTGCGACGGTCAGGGGGCCTGTTCTTGTGGCCACATCAAAGGGGGATGGGGCGTGGGAGGGGTCAAAGGATTCGTAGTGCACTATCTTCTCCAGGGGTAGCCTCGGAGGGGGGTTGGGGATCTCTTCGGGGTAGCCCAGGGTTATGATGGCGACTATCTCAAGGGGGTCGGGTATGGCGAAGTGTTTCTTGATGGCGGGGGCGTCAAAGATCCCTATCCAGCATGTTCCGAGGCCGAGGGCGTGGGCAGCGAGCATGATGTTGGCCCCGGCCAGGGAACAATCGGCCCAATACCATTTGCTCCGGCGGGGGTCGCCGCAGATTATTATGCTTACGGGGGCTTCGGATATGTGCCTGTTTTTGACGAAGAGGAAGCGGGAATGGGCGCTCAGGAACTCCCTGTTCTTTTTATCCCGGACCACTATGAAGTGCCAGGGCTGGGCGTTTACTCCGCTTGGGGCCCAGCGGGCGGCTTCCAGGA
>DAOUBN010000168.1:0-2508 GCA_034432815.1 Anaerolineae bacterium
CCGAAAACCCCCCAACGAATCTTGCGGCGGGGGCACCCCCCGCCGCTACCTGAGCCGCTCCCAGAAGGTTTACGATGTGATTGCCGTTGACGCTTACCGCCCCCCTTATATCCCCTTTCACTTGACCACAAGGGAATTTTTCAAGGAAGTCCTTGAACACCTCAGCCCCGGAGGGGTCGTGGCCGTGAACGTGGCCCATACCCCCGGCGATTACCGTTTGGTCAATGCCATCGCGGCAACCATCGCCTCCGTCTTCCCGAGCGTTTACGTCATTGACGAGCCTGCGGGCGATCACCCGGTGGCCAACTCCCTGGTGGTGGGGACGGCTTCCCCTACAAGGCCAGAAAATTTTGCCGCCAACATGGCCTTCGTGGAGAACCCATACCTCCTGGAGGTTGCCAGAAGAGCCCTTCCCGGGTTAAAAATCTTTACAGGGGGAAGCAGCATCCTGACCGATGACCATGCCCCGGTGGAACACTTGACCCACATGGCGATCCTGGATTATCTGAGGGGAAAGAGATGAAAGGCCAGAGGACAGGCGTGGCGGATCTCCCACTTCACTGGGGGGAAGTGCCGCGGTGGCTTTTCCAGAGGATGGCTTTCCTGGCCAGGGAGATCGCGGCCATAATCGTGATGGAGTTCGGCACGGCCGAACTTCTGAGGCGGCTTTCGGACCCATTCTGGTTCCAGGCTTTCGGATGCGTGCTGGGCTTTGACTGGCATTCCAGCGGCCTGACCACCACTACCTGCGGGGCTCTCAAGGAGGGCCTCAGAGACCTGGGGGATGAGCTTGGCATATTCGTGGCCGGAGGGAAAGGTGGAACATCCCGCCGCGCTCCCGAGGAGATCCTGGCCCGGGGGGAGATCCTGGCCGTGGACCCGGCCGGGCTCGTCTACGCCAGCAAGATGGCCGCCAAAGTTGATAATACCGCCCTGCAGGATGGCTTCCAGATCTACCACCACACCTTTGTCTTTGACCGGGAGGGGAACTGGTGCGTGATCCAGCAGGGGATGAACCCGGCCAACCGCTACGCTCGCCGCTACCACTGGCTCGGGGAAACGGTGAAGAGCTTCGTCTGCGAGCCCCACAGTGCCGTTTGCTGCGATCTGGTGACGGAACCCCTCAATCTGGTGGCAGCAGAGAGCGAGGAGGCCAGGCGGGTGAGCGCCATGCTGGCCTGCGAGAAGCCCGATAAGCTGATCAGGGAATTGAAGCGCCTCAAAACCCTGGAGCTTCCCTCGCGCCATCGCGTCCTCCTGGAAGACATTGCCCCCGATCGCCTCCACTCCATATTCCTCCGCACATACGAACGCCAGCCGGAGGATTTCGCCTCCTTGCTGGAGATGGAGGGAGTAGGCCCAAAAACGGTGAGAGCCCTCAGCCTCATCGCCGAACTCCTCTACGGCACCCCCGTGAGCTACCGCGATCCAGTCCGCTTCAGTTTTGCCCACGGCGGGAAAGATGGCCACCCTTACAGGATAGACCGCCGCACTTACGATCAATCCATTGAAATCCTCAGCGATGCAGTGAGGAAGGCAAAGGTGGGGCAGAGGGAGAAGCTGGAAGCCCTCAGGAGGCTCTCCCGCTATGCACTTCGTGGGGATTGACCTGGCCTGGTCTTACCGGAACCCTTCGGCCATTGTGGTCCTGGAGGGGGAGAGGGCAGTCGCCTGGAGCGAAAGAGTCGGAAGCGATGAGGAGATCCTCGCTTTCCTGAACATTGTGTTGGGGGAGGAGCCAGCCATCATCGCCGTGGACGCCCCTCTGATCGTGCGGAACGAAAGGGGGTGGCGCCCCTGCGACCGGGAGCTTGCCGCTGCTTTCCGCCGCTTTGAAGCCGCCCCTCACCCAGCCAACCGCCGCCGCCTGGGGGAGAAAGTCCGGGGGGAGGAACTGGTGCAGAGGCTGGAAAGAGAGGGGTTCATCCATTCCCCCATCATTGAGCGCCACAGGGAAACGGGGCAAGTGGTGGAAGTTTCCCCCCCCCCCGCTGCCATATCCCTCTTCGGCCTGGACAAGACCCTCAAATACAAAGCGAAGCCCGGGCGCTCCCTCGGGTTCAGGAAAGCGGAGCTTTCCCGCTACATTGCCCTGCTCAGGGGGCTGGAGAAAGCCTCCCCACCCCTTTACGCCTATGAAATCCTTTCCAGGGAGCTTTCCCCTTTGAGAGGAGCGGACCTCAAATCCTTTGAGGACCTTCTGGATGCGCTCTTCTGCGCCTACATCGCCCTCTACTGCTGGTTCTGGGGGCCTGAAGGTTACAGGGTTTTCGGGGATTTGGAGGAAGGCTACATCCTCGTGCCCGTGGCCCGGTGAGAAAGAGGGGGAGGGTTCAGGGGAGTGGGGGGGTGTCCCCCGCCTTTTTCCTTTTCCCCCACCCCCGTTTCCTTCGGCCACGCCTGGCTTCAGGGTCCCCCTCGCGGGCGTGTTTCAGGGGAAGGCAGCTCGCCCCCAGTTTTGCTTTCGTAGGGAGACCCCCCCCACTTCCCCCCGTCAGGGGGACTCCG
>DAOUBN010000169.1:0-5771 GCA_034432815.1 Anaerolineae bacterium
GTGGTTGCAACCCTGGCGTGAAGGAGGATGCCTATGCCCAGCAGGAATATCAGGGCCATCACTATTCCCATAACTTTGACTCTTATGCTCACTGCGCTGATTATCCACCAGAGGCGAGCCCCCAACCTTTTCAGCGCCATTCCCCGAGCTCCTCTACAATCTGGAAGGCGGACTCGTAAACCCTTTCGTCAGGCTCAACGAAACGGTCTATGCCCAGTTGCCTCAAGATCAGCCTGCCTTCATCATCCTCGTGCATGTGGAGGAGGATATCGCGGAGCCGAGCCTTGAACTGGGGATCCAGGCGCGGGTTCACCACTACAGGAGGTATGCCGTAGGGTGGCGAGCTTGCGATCACTTTCACCTTTTCCCGGTAAGAAGGCTCTTCATTCAGGAGGTAATTGTAAACCAGACTGTCCACAGCAGCCCCATCCACCAGCTTCTCGGCCACTGCTTTTATGGACCGGTCGTGGCTGTAGGTGAAGATGGTTCTGCGAAAGAAGTGCCCGGGCGTTTCCCCCATTTTGTAGAGCATATACACAACTGAACGGTGCCCGGTCAGGGAAAGGGGATCGGTGAAGGCGAAGGTTTTCCCCCGCAGGTCTTCAAGGCTCTGAGCTGGGGAATCGTGGGGCACTATTATGTAGGAGTAATAGACGACCTGGCCGCTCACCTGGGGCAGGGCCAGGAGCTCCATCCCAAAGTCCCGTCTGCCGATGATGTAAGCCCCCGTGCAGACGAAGGCCAGGTCAACCATGCCGGCGCGGACCATCTCGTTCACTTCGGCATAGGTTTGCCCCTGGATCATCTGGGCTTCCCTGCCCATTTTCTCCCCAAGGTAGTGGACCAGGTTGCCGTAAATGCGCATGGTGCTCTGGGGGGAGATTATGGCAGCAACCGCAACCCTCAGGGGTAGTCGTGGGATCCCCGTGGCCGCCGCTCCGACGGAGCTGTCTTCAGCAGGCCTCAAGCTGACTTTCACATAGGAAGGCCGGCTTACGCAACCGGCCATTATCAGCAGGATGAGGAAGCAGGGAACCAGTTTACGCACAGGAAGTCCCCTTTCATGTTTCGCCCTGATCCTCCGCCGGGGCTATCTTGAGAAGCCTTGCGGCATTTTCCCCCAGGATGCGCTCAAGGCCTCGCTGGGATAGGCCCGAGTTCTTTATCTGCTCCACGAAGGGGCCAGGCCTGACCAGGGGGAAATCGGTGCCAAAGAGGATCTTGTAGCGAAGGAGCTCGCCCACTATCGGGAAGATCTGGATGTCGTAAAGGAAAGGGGTGGCGGCGGTGTCGTAGTAAACCCGCCCCAGCTTCTCCCTCACTTTGGGCATGAGCTCGTAGAAAGGAAGCCCCCCACCCCAGTGGCTGCAGACCAGGGTGAGCTCCGGGTGGTGCTGGATAAAGTTGTAGACTATGCCGGGGCTTATGGTCCCTTTGCCCCTGTAGTTGTGGCCCACAGGCTCGCTGGTGTGGACCATTAGTGGAACATCGTAGGCCACGGCTGCGGCCACTATCGGGGTCATTATGTCCTCGTCATCCAGGGCATAGCCCTGGCCGTTGGGCATCAATTCCCCTATGCCTTTCATACCGGCCTCAATGCAGCGCTCTATCTCCCTCACCGCTTCGTTTCCGGCCCTGGGCTGGACGGCGGCGAAGCCGTAGATCCGGCCCGGGTAGCGCTTCATCGCATCAAGAACGTAATCGTTGCAGCACCGGCAAAGCCCCATGTCGGACCAGGCGAAGGAAAAAGCCACTGCTGCGTCTATCCCGTCCTCATCCATAACCTGGATCAGCTCTTCGGCCGTTATCATCTTAGCCCGCGGGCTGGAGTAGAGGACTTCAAACCAGCGGTCCCTCTGGAAGAATTTTTCCCTGTTCTTTATCACTTCAGGGGGGAAGATGTGGACGTGGAAGTCAATTATTTTCAGTTTCATCGTTGTCTCCTTCAGAGGGGGGGTCTCTTAAGGTGCCAGGGGTTAGCCTGCTCGTAGGCGTAGGCCACTTTCAGGATCATTTCCTCGCCGAAGGCCGGCCCCATCAACTGCAGGCCGACCGGCAGGCCGCCGGAGAAACCGCATGGGATGGAGATGGCGCATATCCCGGCCAGGTTCACCGGGATGGTGAAGACGTCGGAGAGATACATCTTGAGGGGGTCCTCCACCTTTTCCCCGAGCTTGAAAGCCACGGTCGGGGATGTGGGAGCTACGATCACGTCCACTTTTTCAAAGGCTTCGTCAAAGTCTTTCTTGATCAGGGTTCGGACCTTCTGGGCTTTAAGGTAATAGGCATCGTAGTAGCCGGCCGAGAGGGCGTAGGTTCCCAGCATTATGCGCCTCTTGACCTCGGGCCCGAAACCGTTCCCCCGGGTCAGGCGGTATTCCTCCCAGAGGTCGGCGGCGGGGATGTGCAGGCCGTATTTGACCCCATCGTAGCGGGCCAGGTTGGCCGAAGCTTCGGCCGGGGCGATGAGGTAATAGGTGGGGAGGGCGTATTCGGTGTGGGGCAGGCTTATCTCCACCACCTCGGCCCCGAGCTCTTCAAGGCATTCTATGGCCTCCCGCACTGCCTTCTCAACCCCTTCCTCCATCCCTTCTGTGAAGTATTCCTTCGGCACACCAACCCTTATCCCCTTGATTTCCGGAACGAGGGCTTTCAGGTAATCCGGCACCGGGGCATTGACCGAGGTGGAGTCTTTTGGGTCGTGGCCGGCTATCACTGAGAGGAGAATGGCGGCATCTGTGACGTCCTTTACTATGGGGCCGATCTGGTCCAGGGAGGAGGCGAAAGCCACAAGGCCGTAGCGGCTGACCCGGCCGTAAGTTGGTTTGAGGCCTGTGACCCCGCAGAAGGCCGCCGGCTGGCGCACGCTTCCGCCAGTATCGGTCCCGAGGGAGCCGATGCATTCGCCGGCCGCCACGGCGGCGGCGCTCCCACCACTTGAACCTCCCGGAACTCTCTCCAGGTCCCAGGGGTTGCGGGTGGGGAAGAAAGCGGAGTTCTCCGTTGAGGAACCCATTGCAAACTCGTCAAGGTTTGTCTTGCCCACTATAACCGCGCCTGCCTCTTTGAGCCTGGCCACCACCGTGGCATCGTAGGGGGGCACGAAGTTCTCCAGGATGCGAGATCCGCATGTGGTGCGGATGCCTTCGGTGCAGATTATGTCCTTTATGGAAATCGGGATGCCCAGGAGAGGGCTGAAATCCTCCCCAGCCCGGCGGCACCGGGTTATCTTTTCATCGGCAAGGCGGGCCTGTTCCAGAGCAAGCTCGGGGGTCAGGGTTATGTAGGATTTAAGCCGATCTTCCACCCTCTCAATCTGGCGAAGGACCGCTTCCGTAAGTTCAACGGATGTTATCTGCCCTTCCCTGAGGAGCCTGTGGGCCTGGTGGATGGTCAGGTGGTGCAGGTCTTCCCCCATATCCCTTCACTCCAGAACGATTTTGACCTTGACATAACCCTCCGCCTTCCGAGGGGCATTGGCCAGGATTTTCTCCCGGTCAAAAGAAGGCGTGGGGATGTCGTCCCGCATCACGTTGCGCAAGGGGAGGACGGTGGCGGTGGGCGGTATGGCTGAGGTGTCCACCTCCTGAAGCCTGGCGAAATACTCCAGGATGGCCGAGAGTTGCTGCTGCATCCTGTCCTTTTCTTCCTCGGTCAAGTGGAGTTTGGCCAGCTCGGCTATGTGCTCCACCTCTTCCCGGGTTATGGCCATTTCACCCTCCCAGCATCCCCTTTATGATGACGTCAACGGCTTCTTCTTCCGAGAGGCCACGGGCCATAAGGGTTTCAAGCTCCTTCTTGTCCACGGTGCCTATGGCTGCCTCGTGGGTAACATATGCGGTGGGATCTTTAACCACGACCACCGGGACGGCATTGGCGATGGCTTCGTCCCGGACGATCTCAACGCAATCCACGTGCCCCCGGGTGAAGGGGGCATTGCCCTCGGTGATGCCGTGGACCTCGCTCCTGGCCCTGTCCCTGACGGCGATGCGGGCTTTGGCCAGGCCCCTCGCCTTCTCCCCGTTCAGGCGTATCACTTCTTTGATCAGGATTGAATCGTCCCCGTAGCCATAGGCCCTGGCCACTAACTCCGCCACCCCTTTCGGCCCCACTTCCACCACGTAATCCAGCTCCAGCTTCCCCACCCGCCCTGAAGTGAGGTTGAACTCCGAGAAATAGCGGCCCCCTTCTTCCACTGCGACCCTTGCCCGGGGCAGCACTACCGTCCCCCCGTGCTCACCGTGATAGTGGCTCTCGCGGTAGTGCATAAGGGCACCTTTACCCACCCGGATCGCGGCATCCATAACGTGCCGGACGTTCACGGCATTGGGGAAAGTGCAGTGGGCTATGAAGGCGACCGAAGCACCTTCTCCGATCTCAAACTCGGAGTATATTTCCTGCACCCCTTCTTTTGGGAGCACTCCAAAGCACAGGTGAACCGGGTATTCCAGGCGGACCCCCGGCTCCACCTTTATCCTGGCCTTCACCCCGGAGGGCAGTTCCTCCGATTCCATGCGGATCCCGGGGATCTCATTGGCGAAGAGGACCCTGTTGCCGCTCACCACGAGGCTGGCAATGCGGGGGGACCTGAAGACTTCAGGTTTGCCCCCGGCCTTCTCGTAAGCTTTCACTATAGCTTCAAATTCCGTGGCCACTTTATACGTAACGCTCATAGTCCTTCGGCGCCTCCACAGGTTCCACCAGTTCGCAGGGGACGCAGCGACGGGCGTAGTGCTCCCTCACGATTCTGGGATCGCCCGTGCGGATTATCTCCCCCCCGCATATGAGGGAAGCCGCATCGGCCACAGGGACCATCTCATCCCTGTGGGTTATGAGCAGGACCGTGATGCCTTCGCTGGCCATCCGGCGTATGAGGCGAGCGATGTCCTCAAGGGAAAGCACATCAATTCCTGAGTCGGGCTCGTCCAGGATGGCCAGTTTCGGGCGCATGGCATAAACTGCCGCCAGCTCAATGCGCTTGCGTTCCCCTCCCGAGAGGCTTTCATCCACGTAACGGTTCAGGTATTCGGATGGCGTCAGAGCTACAGCCCTCAGCGCCTCTTCAATGCGGGAAAGATCGGACTCTTTCATGCCGAGGGCTATGTAGTCCCTGACCTTAAGCCCCTCAAAGCGGGCAGGCTCCTGCCAGGCCAGGGTTATGCCGAGCCTCGCCCTTTCGGTTATGGAAAGGGCTGTTATATCCTGCCCGTTAAAGAAGATTTTGCCCCGCGATGGGCTGTATCCGCCGGAGCCGATTATGGTGTAGGCGAGGGTGGATTTCCCGGAGCCATTGCGTCCGAGAAGGCAGTGGACCGTGCCCTCTTCCACTGAGAGGTTAATTCCCCGGAGTATCTCCCTACCTTCTCTCTCCAGCCACAGATCCTGAACCCTGAGGATTTCGCCCATGGCCCGCCTTTCTCTTTAAACTATATCCCAGAAGGGCTCCGGAGTCAAATAATCCCCAGGGGAGCCTCAGGGCTTTTCAATGTTCTAACAACGGGGGGTGCAAGGGGACAAAGTCCCCCTGACGGGGGGAAGTGGGGGTGTCCCCCACCCATTCTTTTTTCCCACCCTCGTTTACTGAGGGCTTGCCAGGGTTCGGGCTCCCCCTCCTGGCCAGGTTGCAGGAGTTTCCCGCTCGCCCCTTGATTTGTTCTCCTGGGGGGACACCCCCCAGCCCCTCCGGGAGGGGGCTCCGCCCCCTCCGCCCCCGTGAAATTTTCAGGGGGCACATCCCCCAGGCCCCCTGGCATGGGGGCTTCGCCCCCTGC
>DAOUBN010000170.1:0-2886 GCA_034432815.1 Anaerolineae bacterium
GCCGAGCGGTGCAGGGAGAACTTCCAGGGCGAGCCCTTCCTTTACATCCCCAGGATTTACTGGGATTACACAACCCGGCGTGTCCTGGTCATGGAAGAGATCAGGGGGATAAAAATTGACGACATAGAAGCCATAGACGCCGCCGGGATTGACCGCCACACCGTCGCCCTAAACGCCGCCCGGATAATAATCAAGGAAGTGCTGGTGGACGGCTTCTTCCACGCCGACCCCCACCCCGGCAACTTCTTCGTCATGGAGGGCGGGGTAATAGGGGCTATGGACTTCGGGATGGTGGGCCACCTTACCCGCCAGGACAAGGAGGACCTGATCCGGCTCTATATCTTCGCCGTAAGGATGGACGCCGAGGGGATAGTGGATCAGCTCGTTTCCATGGGGGTTGTGAGCCCCGGAGTGGACAGGGCCAACCTGGCCAGGGATATTGCCAGGCTCCTGGGGAAATACTTCGGGATGCCCCTCAAATACATCCGGGCCACGGAGCTCATGGAGGAAGTAACTCCCCTGACCTTCCGCTACCGGCTGAGGTTCCCGTCGCGCCTATGGCTTCTGGGGAAAACCCTGGCCATGATGGAAGGGGTCGGGCTCAAGCTTGACCCCGATTTTGACATCTTCGCTGTCAGCGAGCCTTACGTGCGCCGGTTCATGCTTCAGATGTTCTCCCCAGCAACCCTGGGCGAAAGGCTCTTCCGTGGGCTTGTGTTTTGGGGCGATCTCCTGGAGGTTCTCCCCCGCCGGATCCCCGCCTTTCTGGAGCAGACTGAGAGAGGAGACCTGAGGTTGAGCGTTGGGATAAAGGAGGCGGGGGAGCTGGGACGCCGCTTCCGGGAGGGCACCAACCGCCTCGCCCTCAGCATCCTGCTGGCGGCTTTCATCATCTCTTCGGCCGTCATAATTGCCGCCTGGCCCCAGATAAGCCAGGCGAGATGGGGCCTCTGGCTCCTGGTCTTCACCTTCGCCATCTCCGCTCTCCTGGGCATCTGGCTCTTCCTGTCCATCCTCCTGGGGATGCGAAAGTGAAACCACCTCCCCCGGGAGGGGTTTTAAAGTTAAAAAGGGAGGTGATGGGCATGAAGTATGCCAGGATAACGGGATGGGGCAAATACGCTCCGGCCAGGGTCCTCACCAACTTTGACCTGGAGAAGATGGTGGAGACTTCCAACGAGTGGATTCTGGAGAGGACCGGGATCCGGGAGAGGCGCATTGCAGCGCCTGAAGAAACCGTAGCCACAATGTCGGTGGAGGCTTCAAAAGAAGCCCTGAACCGGGCTGGCCTTTCCCCGAAGGACCTTGACCTCATCATCCTGGCCACTTCCTCCCCCGATTACCACCTCCCCGCCGCCGCCAGCCTGGTCCAGGACATGCTGGGAGCAGAAAATGTCCCCGCCTTTGACCTGAGGGCGGGCTGCACTGGTTTCCTCTATGCCCTGGCTGCCGCAACCCAATTCATCGCCACCGGAACTTACAGGAATGTCCTGGTCATAGGGGCCGAAATCATCTCCAAATTCATTGACTGGACCGACCGCAACACCTGTGTGCTTTTCGGCGATGCGGCTGGGGCGGTTGTCCTCCAGCCCAGCGATTACCCAACAGGTGTCCTCTCCTTCCTCCTGGGCTCCGATGGCTCCCAGGCCGACGCCCTCATCGCTTATGGGGGCGGGAGCAAGTATCCCTTCTCCCAGGAAGTGCTGGATCGCAGGATGCATTACATAAGGATGGACGGGCCGAGGGTCTTCAAGTTCGCCGTCAGGACTATGGTTCAATCGGTGAGGGAGATCATGGCTTCGGCCAACCTCCTGCCCGATGAAGTAAGCCTCATCATACCCCACCAGGCCAACATCAGGATAATCCAGGCGGCGGCGAGGGAGCTGGGCCTTCCCATGGAGAAGTTCTACATAAACCTTGACCGCTATGGCAACACCTCAGCGGCTTCCATCCCTGTGGCCCTATGCGAGGCTATTGAGGAGGGCAAGGTGAAGGATGGGGATAACATAATCCTGGTGAGCTTCGGAGCCGGCCTTACCTGGGGGGCCTGCGCTGTGAGGTGGGGCGTGCCCGAGGCCATCCCGTTCTTCGTGGTGGAGCCCGCCAGGGCGCTATCCTGGGTGAGGAGGGCCCAGGAAGCTGTTTCCAGCCTCAGCGGGACGCTTCTTTTGCCCCTTTACACCCTCAAATCCTGGGGCAGGTCCTTCAGGCTTCGCCGGAAGTAGGGGCGGAGGACCTCCGCCCCCTCTCAAGGCCTGTAAAGTGTTCCCCGAAAGGGGGGTGCATGGGGCAAAGCCCCCGTGCCAGGGGGTCCGGGGGTGTCCCCCGCCTTTTCTCCTCTTTTCCTACCCCCGTTCACTGTGGCTCAGCCTGGCCTCAGGGTCCCACTCGGGGGCGGGTTTCAGGAGATGCCAACTCGCCCCCTTTTCAGTTTTCGTGGGGGGACACCCCCCACTTCCCCCCGGCATGGGGACTCCATCCCCCTGCACCCCCTGTTTTCCTCTTCCAGGGGGTGGAGGGGGCGAAGTCCCCTCCCGGGGGGTCTGGGGGGTGTCCCCCCAGAAAAACCAATTGAAGGGGCGAGAAGGTGACTCCCGCAACCCGGCCACGAGTGGGACCCTGAACGCAGGCGAACCCCCAGCAAACGAGGGTGGGAAAAGAAAAGATGGGGGGACACCCCCCACTTCCCCCCTGAATCCCCTGTTTTTCCTCTTTACAGGGGTGGAGGAGGCAGGGCCTCCTCCCGAGGGGTCGGAGTGCTTCCCGGCCTCCTCTTCCTTCAGGAAGCGCCTGGGCTAAACGAACTGCTGGAAAACTTCGTTGCCCAGGAGTCTCCCCCGGGGACTAAGGCGTATCCTCTCCCTGTCCTCCTCCAGGAGCCCTGCC
>DAOUBN010000171.1:0-13162 GCA_034432815.1 Anaerolineae bacterium
GTAAGAGGAAAGGGGGTGCAGGGGGACGGAGTCCCCCTGACGGGGGGAAGTGGGGGGTGTCCCCCCACGAAAACAAGATTGGGGGCGAGTCGCCAACCCCTTAAACCCGCCCCCGGGTGGAACCCTGAAGCCAGGCTTAACCGAAGCAAACGGGGGTGGGAAAAAGAGAAAGGGCGGAGGGAACCCCCACCCCCCAATTTTTACACCAGGAGGAAACGATGAAAGCAGCTTACATTGGCCTCCTTGTAGGCATAATCTCGGTATCCTTCGCCTCCATTTTCATCCGCCTGGCCGATGCGCCAGCCCTGGTGATCGGAGCTTACAGGCTCACCATAGCTTCCCTCGTCCTCACCCCGATAGCGTGGTCAGGGGCGCGCAGGGAGCTTCTATCCCTTTCCCGGAGGGACCTGGGGCTGGCCGCCCTTTCCGGGCTCTTCCTGGGGGCCCATTTCGCCACCTGGATCGCCTCCCTCAAATACACGTCGGTGGCGGCCTCGGTGGTTCTGGTGAGCACTTCGCCCCTATTTGTGGGAATTGCCTCCCATTTCCTCTACGGAGAAAAGCTCTCCCCCATGAAAATCCTGGGCATTCTCCTGGCGATAGCAGGAGCCAGCATAATAGGCATGGGAGGCTTTGAAGTGAGCCTCGGAGCCCTCTGGGGGGATATACTGGCCCTCCTGGGGGCTATAGCGGTTTCAGGCTACTTCCTCATCGGCAAAGGGTTGCGCCGCCGGTTGTCCATCCTCGCCTACATTTACCCCACTTACTGGACCGCAGCCATATCCCTGATCCTGGTCTCCATCATAGCCGGCCATCCCTTCACCGGCTACACCCCCCGCACATACCTCATGTTCGTGCTCCTGGCCCTTGTCCCTCAGATACTGGGCCATTCCTCCTTCAACTGGGCCCTCCGCTACCTCTCCTCAACCCTGGTCACTGTGGCAACCCTGGGGGAGCCCATTGGCGCCACCATCCTGGCTTATTTCATACTCCGGGAGTCCCCTTTGCCCCTGGAGTTGATCGGGGGTATAATTGTCCTGGCAGGCATTTTCATCGTCAGCCGGGAGGAGGAAAAGACCGGGCAGGAGGTAACCGCTGAATGATAAAAATCCTGGCCTTTGACCTGGACGAGACTTTATATCCCTCCGGAACCGGGCTGATGGAGGCCATAAACGAGCGGATAAAGCTCTACATGGTCCAGAAGCTCGGCTTTGACCCCGCCGAGGTGGAGAGCATAAGGCAGAGGTATTATGTCCAGTACGGGACGAGCCTGCGCGGCCTTATGGTGGAATACGGCGTGGACCCGGACGATTACCTGCGCTTCGTCCACGATGTCCCTCTTGAGCGCTATCTCTCCCCGGACAACCACCGTCTCCGGGAGGCGCTTTCCCGCATCCCCCTAGAAAAAGTCATTTTCACCAATGCTTCCAGGGAGCACGCCCTGAACGTGCTCAGATATATGGGGCTTGAGGGGCTTTTCTCCCGCATTGTGGACATAAGGGACCTGGGCTTCATCTGCAAGCCTCACCCTGAAGCCTACAGGCGTTTCCTGGAGATAGTGGGAGCAAAGGGCGAGGAATGCATCCTGGTGGATGACACCCCCAGGAACTTGGTGGCAGCCAGAGCCTTTGGTATAATTACAGTGCTCGTGGGTGGAGAACCTCAGGAAGGGGTGGACTTCGTAATAGAAGATCCCACCGGGATTGAAAAAGTCGTGGAAGCCATCGCAGCAACCGAGGCAAAGGCCAGGGGTTAAAATTCCATGAATAAAGCGGCTCCCGGAAAGGGAGAGGAGAAGCAGGAGCACTGGGGCAAAGCCCAGAAGCTTGTTTGAGCGGGACCCGGAGGTTGAAAATGCAGGTTTACAGCTTTTACAACGGCAAACGGCTGGATTACACCCTCCCGGATGGCTGGAACCTCCTGGCCATGAGCGAGCCCCTTGAAGCCCCGCCCCTTGAGGACCTGGCCTCCGAAGTGGTCAAAGCAGTGGAGAACCCCATCGGCTGCCCGCCTCTCTCGGAGATGGTCAGGGGGCTCGGGAAGGGCAAAGTGGTGATCCTGAGCGAGGACCAGACCAGGCCCACCAGAACCGGCCTCGTGATCCTGCCCTTGCTTGAGCACCTCAACGAGCTTGGAATCCCTGACGACCAGGTGGAAATCATCGTGGCTCTGGGGACTCACCGCAAGACAAGGGAGGAAGAGCTGTGGGATAAGCTGGGGGATGAGGTGCTCAAGAGGGTTAAGGTCTCCCTGCACGACCCCGACGACCCCAACGGCCTGGTTTTCATGGGGACAACAAGCCGGGGCACGCCCTGCTGGATCAACAAGACCTTCGCCGAAGCCGGGCTCAAGCTCGGGGTTGGAACCATCAACCCCCATTATTTTGCCGGCTACAGCGGCGGCCCCAAGATAATCCTCCCCGGCGTCAGCGGGAGGGAAACCATAAAGCGCAACCACGTCCTGATCCGGCACGAAGGGACCGTTCAGGGCCGGAGGGAGGGGAATATCCTCTGGGAAGACATGCTGGAGACGGCCCGAATCGCCGGGCTGAACATGAAGATTGACGTGCTCCTTAACACCCGCCAGGAAATACATCGCCTTTATGCAGGAGATGTGGCCGAGGCCCAGAAAGCAGCCATTGAAGGGTTCCTCAAGATCTACGGCGTTCCCGTTCCCTCCCAGGCCGACATCACCATTACTTCCAGCTACCCCCTGGAGATAGACCTAATTCAGTCCGGCAAAGCCATCCTCCTTGCCGACCTGGTCACCAGGCCCGGCGGAACGATCCTGGTCCTTTCGGCCTGCAGGGATGGAGCCGGCCCTCTCATGTATGAGACCCTGAGCCAGAGGCCCAGTCCGGATCAGGTGGTGGACTGGATCGCCGAAGGCAAAGCTTCCCCAACGGGTGGCCCAATGGCCTCCAGGCTGCGCCGGCTCCTCCAGTCCAAAAATCTCTACCTGGTAACAGAGGGTTTAACACCGCAGCAGCTGGCCGATATGGAAATGGGATGGTTCCCCGGAATTGAGGAAGCTCTGGCCGGCCTCAAGGAGAAGTATCCGAAAGCCGATGTCCTGGTCCTTCCCGTGGGAGGCGCTTCTTTCCCCTACCTGGAGAAAGCCGCCTGAGATATTGGCCAGCTTCCCGGCT
The DNA here is from genome assembly GCA_034432815.1 of Anaerolineae bacterium. Classification (GTDB taxonomy): domain Bacteria; phylum Chloroflexota; class Anaerolineae; order SpSt-600; family SpSt-600; genus SpSt-600. The sequence continues at coordinate 3,149 of DAOUBN010000171.1, forward strand.
GAGGAGGAGGTTCATCGTTGCTTTGCTGGTATGCCCTATACACTAAGCCCTTCAAGGAGTTCCTGGTGGCGGAGATCCTTGAAGGGAAAGGGGTGGAAGTTTTCCTCCCCACAATCCGGGTCTGGAAAGCCCGCCTGCGCCGTGAGAAAGAGGAGCCTTTCTTCCCCTGCTACCTTTTTGCTCGCCTTGACGTTGAAGCCTGGGGGCCTTCGGTCATCCAGTGGACCCCGGGCTTGAAGAAGGTGGTCGGGTTTGACGGCCACTGGACCGTGGTTCCGGATGAGGTCATAGAATACATCAAAACCAGGGTTAAGGAGGTGAACGAGAGGGGTTATTGCGGGATAATGCCCGGGGAGAGGGTGCGGATAATCAAAGGGCCTTTAAAGGGGCTTGAGGCTGTGTTTGAGGCGCCCCTCCCCGCCGCGCAGCGCGTGCGGATCCTGCTGGATTTCCTGGGGACCCTCCGGCGCTGCGAGATTCCGGCCGACTGGATTGAGAAGATCCGGTAAAGGAGGCAGCTTCATGACCAGGGTAGTCGTGACAGGCCTCGGGGCTGTGACCCCCATCGGCAACGATGTTGAAACTTTCTGGAAGAACCTCCTGGCCGGTGTTTCAGGGGTGGATTTCATAAAGAGTTTTGACACCACAGGCCTTGAGGTCAGGTTCGGAGCCGAGGTCAAGGATTTCCGGCCGGAAGAATACATGGACCACAAGACCATAAAGCGCTCCGGCCGCAGTTCTCAACTGGCCCTCGCGGCCGCCATCCAGGCCCTTAAAGATGCTAACTACGAGGTAACCCCTGAAGAAGCCGAAAGGGTGGGGGTCGTCCTTAACACCGGAGCGGGGGGGATAGCAGAGGTTTTCCACGAAGGTTTGAAATTCGTCCAGAAGGGCCCCCGCTCCGTCAACCCCCTCTTCATCCCTATAATAATGCCCAATGCCCCTTCATGTATCATCTCCCTGGTGACCGGGGCCAAAGGCCCTATTCTGACCAGCGCTCTGGCCTGCGCCAGCGGGAACTATGCCTTTGTGGAGGCGATGCATTTCATCCAGCGGGGCGAAGCCGATGTGGTCATTGCCGGAGGAACTGAATCGGCGAACGTGCCCCTCACTCTCGCAGCCCTGGAAAGGATGGGAGCCCTGGCCAACTCAAGCGAGCCCGCAAAAGCCTGCAGGCCCTTTGATAAGAACCGCTCCGGGATGGTATACGGCGAGGGGGCCGCGGTGATGGTCCTGGAAAGCGAGGAGCATGCGCTTAAGAGAGGCGCCAGGATCTACGCCGAAGTGCTGGGAGGAGCCCTCACCGGCGACGCTTACCACATAACGGCTCCGGACCCTGAGGGGGATGGGGCGGCCAGGGCCATGAGCCTGGCCCTCAGGTTCGCCGGCCTAAGGCCGGAAGATATAGACGTGATCTTCGCCCACGGAACCGGCACCCCCCTCAACGATGTCTCTGAGACAAAGGCTATAAAGAAAGTTTTCGGTGAGCACGCCTACCGCCTGGCCATAACCGCCACCAAATCCATGGTCGGGCACCTCCTGGGAGCCGCCGGAGCCATCTCCTCCCTGGCGGCAGTCCTCTCCATAAGGGATGGCATGGTCCCGCCCACCATAAACCTGGAAGAGCCGGACCCCGAATGCGACCTGGATTACGTCCCCGGGGTGGCCAGGAAAATGGAAGTGAGGCGGGCCATGGTGAATGCCTTCGGCTTCGGCGGGCAGAACGTGGCCGTAATCTTCGGCAGATACCAGTAAGAGATGGAAGAACTCCAGCTCCTCTCGGTCAGGAAAGATCTCAGAGCCTTCACCCTCTGGATAGCACAGGATCCTTCGGGCAGGAGGTTTTACTGCTTCCGCCTCCGTCCAGCCCTTGCTGCCGACCCCGATGTGAGGAAAGTCCTGGCCAGAAACCTCGCCCCATTCCAGGAGGCATCGCACCCATCCATCGCTCACTTCCACGGGACCCGCGAGCCGGAAGGCTTCTGGGCCCTCTATGAATATGCCGAGGGAGAGCTCCTCTCCGAAGTCCTGGCTTCAAGGGGCAGACTCTCCCTGAAAGAAGCTCTTGAAGTGGCCTTTCAGGTGAGCGATGGCCTCGCCGAGCTCCACAGGCTCGGGCTGGTCAACGGAAGCCTCTCCCCTGATGAAATACTCCTCCTGCGAGGGGGAGGGGTCAAGATCCTGGGAGCAGGCCTCTCTCAGGCCCTTTACCGCCTCGGCCTTCCTTACAGGATATGGCTTGATCCCCTCTGGATTGCGCCGGAGATGCACGCGGGCAGGCCGTTAACCCCCGCAGCGGATGTCTATTCCATCGGCCTTCTCCTGCAGAGGATGCGGGAAACCCCCCAGCCGCAGGCTGAAGGCCCTTCGGCCCTCCTCCCGAAACTCAAGGAGATAATCGGGGTGTGCCTTTCGCCCGAGCCGCACGACCGCTACCGGAACGCCCATCTGGTGAAAATGCTCTTGCTTGACGAGCTCAAGGCCCTGGAAAAGGAAGCCGAAGTTCCGGCGGAAGTTGAAGAGGAAGCCTTTGACTGGGTAGCCCTGCTCCTTGGGGCCATAGCCCTGCTGGCGGTGGTCGGGGTTGTGGTCCTCTGGACAATAGTATACTACCGCTATGCGGGGGTATTCTGAAAGGGCCAAAATTCCCTGGAGGGATTGCCATGGAGATTTTCCTTGACACCGCCAAAATTGAGGAGATCCGCCACGCCGCCGAACTCGGAATAATAACGGGGGTCACCACGAACCCCACCCTGATGATGCGGGCCGGGACCTCCAACTACAAGGCCGTGGTCCAGGAGATATGCTACATAGTCCAGGGCCACATAAGTGCGGAGGTCACCTCCCTCAAAGCCGACGAGATGGTGGAGCAGGCCAGGGAAATCGCCTGCTGGTCGCCCTACGTTGCGGTCAAGATCCCGGTTTTTGAGGAAGGGCTCAAGGCCATAAGCCGCCTGGCCTCCCTTGAGGATGAAGATCTGGAGGCCATAGCGGAGAAAGTCTGCCAGGGATGCCCATGGCTGGGCAAATGCTTCACCCCCATAGAGGAGGCGAGGGATATCGTGAAGACCTGGGGGGTGCGCACTAACGCCACCCTGGTGTTCTCGGCCAACCAGGGGCTTCTGGCGGCCATAGCCGGCGCCTCCTACGTCTCCCCCTTCATCGGGAGGCTTGACGATGCGGGCCACGAAGGGATGAGGGTGGTGGCGGAGCTGGCCGAAATCTTTGACAAATACGGCTTTGAGGCCTCCATAATCGCCGCCTCCATCCGGCACCCCCGCCACATCACCGAGGCAGCCCTGGCTGGCGCCGATATCGCCACCGTCCCCTACGATGTCCTGATGAAAGCCATCCAGCACCACTTCACTGATGTGGGGATAAAGCGGTTCATGGAGGATTGGGAGAAGGTCAAGGGCGCGAGGCCATGAACGAGGAGCTCCGTAAACTGCCGAGCGTGGACGAACTTCTGCGGAGCGAAATCCTCTCCCCCCTTGCGGAGGAATACGGGCGCGAGGGAGTGGTTGAAGCGGCAAGGGAGGCGGTGAACCGGGCCCGCAGGAAGGTCCTTGCCGGGGAGAAATGCCCGCCCTTTGAGGAGATAGCGGGGGAAGCGAAGGCCATCCTCCTTAAGACCTTCACTCCCTCCATCTTTCCCGTGATCAATGCCACTGGGGTCATCATCCACACAAACCTGGGCCGGGCGCCCCTGAGCGCCGAAGCAAGGGCTGCCATGGAAGCGGTGGCGAGGGGCTACTGCAATCTGGAATTTGACCTTGAACGGGGACGCCGTGGCTCCCGCTACGTCCATGCCGAAGAGCTCCTCACCCGCCTGACGGGGGCGGAAGCAGCCCTCGTGGTTAACAACAACGCCGGAGCGGTATTGCTCGTCCTCTCGGCCCTGGCCAGGGACAGGGAAGTGATAATAGCCCGCAGCCAGCTGGTGGAAATAGGCGGCGGCTTCCGCATCCCAGATGTCATGCGCCAGAGCGGAGCCATCCTGGTGGAGGTGGGCACCACAAACCGCACCTACCTCCGGGATTACGAAGAAGCCATAACCGAAAGGACGGCCCTGATCCTGAGGGCGCACCGGTCCAACTTCCGCCTGACCGGGTTTGTCCACGATGTCCCCTTAGAAGAGCTGGCTGCCCTGGCCCATCGCCACGGCCTCTACCTCATGGACGACTTAGGAAGCGGAGCGCTTCTTGATACCTCCCGCTATGGCCTGGCCCACGAACCCACTGTCCAGGAAAGCCTTGCCGCCGGAGCTGATGTCGTCTGCTTCAGTGGGGATAAACTCCTGGGCGGCCCTCAGGCCGGGGTGATCGTGGGGAAGAAAGAGATTGTGGAGCGCCTCAGGAAATTCCCCCTCACCAGGGCCCTTCGGGTGGACAAGATAACCCTTGCCGGCCTTCAGGCCACTCTCCTACATTATCTCAAGGGCGAAGCCGAGCGCAAGGTCCCCGTCTGGCGCATGATTTCGGCCGACCCAGCGGAACTCAAGCGCAGGGCGCGGCGGTGGGCCAGGCACCTCCGGGAGGCCGGCCTTAAGGCGGAAGTCATTGAAGGGCGCTCTGCGATAGGAGGGGGAAGCCTCCCGGGCGAAACCCTCCCCACCTGGCTTCTGGCCCTCCGGCTCCCCTCGCCCGATGCGGCAGCCCAGGCCCTGCGAAACTACAGGCCCCCCATCATAGCGCGCATTGAAGAAGACCTCCTCCTCTTTGACCCCCGCACCGTCTTTCCGGAAGAGGAGGAAATCCTGTTGCAGGGTATAAAAGCTTGCGTCATGCCATAAAAGGAGGTGTAAGCCATGCAGGCAGCGCTTTTCTCCGTGCTGGAAAAGTGGCTGAGTTTCCTCCTGGCCAGGCTCCCCGGAGCCATAGCCCTTTTAGTCGGCGGATGGTTAGCCCTGAAAATCATCATAGCCATCGTGAACAAGGCGATGCAGGCCGCTAAAACTGAGCCAACCATAGCCTCCCTCTTCAGGGCCCTAATCAGCGTGGCTGGATGGATACTGATCCTGGCCGGAACCCTGAAAGCCCTGGGCCTGAATGAGCTGGCCCTGGCCGTCTCCGGCTCCATAGCAGCTGTCTCCCTTGGCCTGGCGACGGGCATATCCGGCACCACTTCCGACATCCTGGCCGGAATTTTCCTGGCCACCGACCCCGATTTCAAGGTCGGCTACACCGTGACGGCCGGAGGCGTTAGGGGGGTAATAAAGTCCCTTGACCTGCGCAAGACCAGGATTATCGGGGAAGACGGAAAGTTATACGTCATCCCCAACAGGGCCGTGGAATCAGCTACCTGGGTGGTTGAGAAGAGGACGGAATGATATGGCCTTTGATGTGCCAGTAAGGGGAAACGAGAAGCTCAGGAGGGTGGTGGAGAGGATAAACCAGGATCAGGAGCTCTGGCAGTGGTGGAGGAGCGCCAACATCAATGCCATAGACCGCCAGGGGATGAGCGACCACGGCGAGGTCCATATCCGGATAGTGGCCAATGCCGCCCTCAAGATCCTGAGGCTTCTGGTAGAGGCGGGGATAAAGCCCAGCGTGGAGGTGAACCACGGCCTTTCCCTGGAAGATGCTGAGGTCGTCACCGTTCTGGGAGCCTGCCTCCACGATGTTGGGATGGCCATCCATCGGGAGGACCACGAACTCTTCAGCGTGGCCCTGGGCTACCCTAAAGCTCGCCAGCTCCTTGAGGGGATATACCAGGAGCCAGCCCTCACCATCATGGCGGGGGAGATCCTCCACGCCGTCATAGCCCACCGCTGGGATATGCCCTGCCTGACTATTGAAGCAGGCATCGTCAAGGTGGCCGATGCCCTTGACATGACCGGCGGCCGCTCCAGGATACCTTTTGAGGCCGGCAAGGTGAACATCCACTCGGTCTCTGCCCTGGCGGTGGATGCGGTGAACATTGAGAGGGGAGAGGAGAGGCCGGTGAAAATTGAGATCATCATGAGCAACTCGGCGGGGATCTTCCAGGTGGACGAGCTTCTCAAGCGCAAGCTCCAGAATTCTTCCATCTACCCCTACGTGGAGGTGGTGGCGAGGATAGAGGGGGCGACCGAAAGGAAGATCCTGGGGGTCTACAGGCTTTAGGCCCTTTCGGAGGGGTCAAATAGCTTCCTGTGCTCCTGCAGGGCAAAGCGGTCGGTCATCCCGGCGATGTAATCGCAGACGACCCGGGGCAGCTCTTCCTCCGCCAGCCGGGCTCTCACGCTGTCGGGGAGTTGCCTGGGCTCTGAAGTGTAGGCGTGGAAGAGATCGGCTATGAGACGCTTGGCCTTGGTCATCATCCTCACCACCCGGTAATGGCGGTAGAAGTTCTCCATCAGGTAAGCTTTTACCTCCTGATACAACCCGGTCATCTCTTCGGAGAAGCCCGCCAGGGGTTGCCCCCAGTTCCTCACATCCTCCACCGATTTGGGCGAGGCCTTCTCCAGACGCCTGGTGGTTTCCTCCAGAACATCCGAAACGCTCCAGTCAATAAGCCTGCGGATGAGCCGGTGCCGGGCTAAATCATCAAAGGCATTCACGTTTATCCCGAGATCCCTGACGAGCTCCCGGCCCAGGGCTAAGTCCAGAAGGGAGGAAGGGATGAGGATCCCCGCCCTCAGGCCGTCGTCCAGATCGTGGGAAGTGTAGGCGATTTCGTCGGCAATGTTAACGATCTGGGCTTCCAGGGAGGGGGGCTTGTGGGGTTCGTAGCCTTCTCCGGTCCCCTTGTCGTATTCGGTTTTGTGCTTGGCGAGTCCTTCCCTTACCTCCCAGGTAAGGTTCAGGCCCGGGAAATCGGGGTAGCGCCTCTCCAGCACGGTGACAATGCGGAGGCTCTGGCGGTTGTGGTCAAAACCCCCGTGATCGGCCATGAGCTCGTGGAGAGCCTCCTCCCCGGAGTGGCCGAAGGGGGTATGGCCGAGGTCGTGGGCCAGGGCTATGGCCTCCACCAGGTCCTCGTTCAGGCCCAGTGCCCTGGCAAGAGTCCGCCCGATCTGGGCCACTTCTATGGTGTGGGTGAGCCTGGTCCGGTAGTAATCTCCTTCGTAATAGACGAAGACCTGGGTCTTGTATTCCAGACGCCGAAAAGCAGTGGTGTGGATTATGCGGTCCCTGTCCCTCTGGAAAGCGGTGCGGTAAGGGTGCTCTTCCTCAGGGTGTTCCCTTCCCCGGCTCTCCCGGCTCTTAACCGCGTATGGGGCCAGGGTCAGGACTTCAATCTCTTCCAGTTGCTCTCTCCGGCGCATTTCCTCAGGCTCCAGGGGTTGGGGAAGGCTCGGGGGTGAGGAGGAAGGGCCTGGTTTGCCCTGCCCGCCACTCCAGGTTCAGGACCTCCCCCGCCCCTCCGAGCACTCCGATATCCTCGCCGTTGACCAGGGCCTTCACGCCGCCGGCATTCCCGCACTTGACGAAGATGATCCCCCCGCTCCAGGAGAGGGTCTCCCCGGGGTTGAGGAAGCCCGTGAACACTGTGGCTCCATCAACCCTCACCTCAAGCCAGCTCCTTTCAATCCCCACAAGGGTTACGGTCAAGAGGGAAGGAGTGGGGGTGGGCGTGGGAGTCGGGGTCTGAGTGGGGGTTGGCTCGGGGGTTGGGGTTGCTGTTGAAGTCGGGGTTGGCGAAGGGGTGGGGGCCAGGGCTGGCGCGGCGGATGGTCGGTAGCGGGCGTAGGCGAACCAGCCCAGGGCTGCGATCAGGAAGATTATCAGGAGGGGGATGAGGAACCCCGCCGCGTTCCTGAAAGTCCAGGCGGATGGCCTTTCCAGGGGGAATTCGGCTCTGAGCGGGGTCGTCTCCTGGGGAGGTGGGCTACCCCTCTCCTCGGCGTATAGCCTGAGCATTTCCTCGGGGTCAAGGCCCAGGAAGGAGGAATAATTGCGGATGAAGCCCCTGGCGAAGATTTCCCCTGGCAGGAGATCGTAATCGCCTTTCTCCAGGGCTTCTATGAACCTGGGCCTTATGCGGGTTTCCCTCGCTGCTTCTTCAATGGTGAGGCCAAGGGCTTCCCTTCGCTCCTTTAATTTCTGGCCCAGCTCGCTCATCTGCACCTCGGGATCAGAAGTCTATGCTTTTACCTTCATAAGCGTAGCGGAAGAGCAGTTCTGTCTCCCTTTCAGAGGGGATTCGTGTGCCGGTATTGATGCAGGCGTCCATGCTGGCGTTTTCCACGAGCTTGCCCAGCGCTTTTTCAAAATCTTCCTTTGGGATCCCGGCCTCGGCCAGGGACAGGGGCTCGCGGATGGAGCGGGCGAGTTCACGGATTTTGCCGGCCAGGATTGAGGCGGCTTCCCTTTCATCGCCGAAAGGCATGCCCAGGAAGTGGAGGATTTCGCCGTAGCGAGTTCCGCCGGCATTGGCGCAATACTCAATGGTGTAGGGCAGGAAAAGCCCCACCGCACGCCCGTGGTGGACGTGGAAGACTGCCCCCAGGGAGTGGCCGAGGGCGTGGGCGAGGGCAGCCATGGAATTTATGAAGCCCAGGCCGGCCAGGGTGGCAGCATAGTGCATCTTCGTGCGGGCTTCCCGGTCATCTCTGCCCCTCTCATAAGCCCTGGGGAGGAACTCAAAGACGAGCTTTATGGCCTGGAGGCAGAGGCCATCGGCAAAATCGTTATGCCATATGCTGGTGAAGCCTTCCACCGCATGGCAGAGAGCATCCATCCCCGTGGAAGCGGTGAGCCCCGGCGGAAGCTCCATCACGAGGTCGGGGTCAATGATGGCGATGTCCGGGGTATTGATGGGGGCACCGAGGGAAAGCTTGCGCTGTTCGGCCTTATCGGTGAGGACCACGGCCCAGGTGGCCTCAGCTCCTGTCCCGCTGGTGGTGGGGATGGCCACCATCCTGGCCTTCTCCCTGAGCCTGAGCTCTTCAAAGGGGTTGATGGCCCTGGGGTCAAGGTCCGGGTTCTCGTAGAGGAGCCAGATGGCCTTGGCGGCATCCAGGCAGGAGCCTCCCCCAAGGCCGATTATCCAGTCGGGGTTGAGGGATTCGGCCAGGGCTTTTCCTTTGAGGACGGTCTCCAGCGATGGTTCCGGTTCTACTTCGGAGAAAACGCTGGTTTCAATCCCGGCATCCCGGAGGTATTTTTCCACCTTCTGGACGAAGCCCAGGCGGAGGATGTTCTCATCGGTAACGATGAGGGCCTTCCGGCCCCGGAGCTGGGAGAGGTGAAAAAGGGCATCGTCCCCGTAAACGATGTGGGGGGAGCGGAAGAACCACATTTCAGCCTCCGGGCTCAGGCTGCGAACTCGGTTTCAACCTTAGCGCAGCACTTCACCAGCTCGTTGGCGGCCTTGACGTTTCGCATTATCTTGATCATGTCCCCTTTGAGCTTGAGCTGTCGGGTGACCAGGCCCTGGATCGGGTCCAGCTGGCCCAGGATGACCTTCTTCCAGGTGCCGTAGGGGGCCCAGATCCTGAATTCGGGGTCTTTAGCGGAAGGGTCTGAAGCCAGGAAAGCTTCCCGGCACTTTCCGTGCCAGAGATCCATGTAGAGGTAAACTGTCTCCTTGAACTCCGCATCGGGCTCAACGATGAAGTAGAAATCGCCTTCCCAGTTTTTGGCGGCCTCGGCGTAAGCCTCGCTTTCGTTGAGGAGCCTGCAGAGTTCTTTTATCCATTCATCGGAGGGGAACCTGTAAGCCATAGGGCACCTCCCGGTTTGAGGGTTCATCAGCATTTTATCCGCTACCTGGCGCAATGTCAATTCAGCCCGAGGCCGGTGGGGAATTGCCTGTGGGAAGAGCTTTGCCCCCTCCCGGGGATGTCCCCCCGCCCCTCTTCCTTCTTCAAAGGGGGGTGCATGGGCTTCGCCCCCCTGCCAGGGGGCCTGGGGGAAACCTGGGGGTGGAGGGGGCAGAGCCCCCTCCCGGGGGGTCTGGGGGGCGTCCCCCCAGGAAAAACAAATCAAGGGGCGAGGAGCCCCCTCCCACCCTTTGCCCACGAGTGGGACCCTGAACGCTGGCGAACCCTCAGGGAACGAGGGTGGGGAAACTCGGAGATTGCAGGGG
>DAOUBN010000172.1:0-3313 GCA_034432815.1 Anaerolineae bacterium
CAGGCCGAAAAGCCTGTCCCGGCGGGGGCACCTATTTGACCTGCCTGCACATCGTGCTGTAGCTGCAATACCGGCACTCCCATTCTTCCGCATCAGGCTGAGGCGCAAGGGGCAGAAGCAGGATGCTGGCCCTGCGCAGAACCTCCTTTTCCAGGTCCATCAGATCCAGGGAAGAAGGGGGCTCCGCTTTGACTTTCACCACCTCGGTGGGGGTGAGGTAGAGGAACCCGTTCCTCCTGACGTCGTAGCCGTTTTTGCGAAGCAGCAGGGCGTAGATGCTGGCCTGGAACAAGTGATGGGGCAGGGGCAGGGAAAGCGAGCCGCGATGGGAAAGGGTCTTGTATTCGTAGAGGGTGGAGGTCAGTGGGTTGAAGGCGTCTATCCGGCCGGTAATGGCTACATGGGCGTTTCTCCATGTCAGGCGTTTTTCTATAACCCCCACTCCATTATCGGCAAGGGCCTGGTGATAGATAAGCCCCCTGAAACGCGCCCACAGCCTTGAAGGGGGTTCCAGCGCAGGATAGCGTATCCGGAACCAGCCGCGCCTCAAGCAGCCCACGATGTCCGTGACCCTGACCACCCTGTATCCTTCGCTCTGAAGGGCTGCTTCCAAAAGGAACAGCTCCGTGTCGTTTATCATGTGCCCCAGGATGGAGACAAGGGAAGGGGTAAGGAAGCAGTTTGACGGCTCATTGCAGGCGCACAGGAAGCAGTCCCGCCACGCGACCGGCTCCTGCGTCGTTTCGCAAAGCCATACGGCGTCCATGTTCAACACGGCTCACCTCCGTTTGCGCTGTTCATGGCCTTCTGGAAGGCTTCCAGAAGGAGCCTGACCACCTCCTGAGCCAGGGCTTCCAGTTCGGCCCCAGACTTTGATTTCCCCGAGGCCTTTTTGCCGTTCTTTTTGATAAGCGTGTCGTAGACCTTCCGGGCAGCCTGCTGGAGCCTCCTGTCCTCTTCGGTGCGGGGCTGGGATTTGAAAGCAAGCCAGGCAATAAACCCCGGGGCCTCAGTGGCCAGTTCGCCCAGTGTCCGGCCCTGGTGCTTCCCCCAGTGCACCACCACTTCGGCGGCCTTTGTCTCTTCCCGCGCCTCGGGCTCCTGGACGGCTCTGGAAGGCTCAGGCTGCTTCTCTTCCCGTGCCTTGCTCCCTGTCCCGAACGGGTCAGGGTCAGCAGGCCCCCAGATGAGCTCGGTCCGTTCCTTCCGCAGCCGTTCTATCTCTTCCTCCACCCTTGCCTGCCACCTCTCAAGTGCCTCTGGTTTCCGCGCCAGAAGCACGATGGCCACATGCTTGCACGCCAGGCCGTTCTTCTTGTAGTCAGGACAGGTGCAGGTGGGGAGAGTCTCTGCGTCCCGGGCGAAGGTGACGGTATACTCGCTGCCCTCGCCGTTCCTCACCAGGTAGGTCCCATTGCCCTGGCGGACAACGGTGTAGTTCTGGGAAGCCTCCTTCGCCCGCTCAATGCGTTTCTGGAGTTCTTTCTTTGTCAAAATGTTCAGCCGCATCATGACTCACCTCCTTATTCCGTTTTGAAAACTCAGCTGTGCTGGTCGTATGCGTTCGTTTTCCCTGTCTATCCGCTTCAGGAGAAGGCCGCCCGGGGCTGGCATCACCAGCACGTATTCTCCCCCTTCAAAGCCTGCCTCCCGAAGCCACTTCCCTTTGAGCCGTATGTATGGGACCGCCCTGTACCGGTATTCAGCTGTTAAGGTGCCCCCGATCCCTTTAGAGCTGCGGTGGTGCGCTGTAGCTGCAGAGCTCTGGTGCAAAGCAAAACGGCACAACTCCGCCCTGCCCCTCAGAGCAGGACAGGCCAGAATTGCGCCGTTTTGCCGTTTGAGGCCGAGTCAGGTTAGATAAAATAGATGTTCTCGGCCACCATTTCCGTGCTCACGCGTTTGACTGTCGCGTCAGGCAGCCTTTCTATTTCCTTTTCGCTCAGCCCTGCCCGCCTTGCCACCTCCTTCAGCGTTTCCTCGTAGTCATGTGACTGAAAGTATCCTTTCACGATCACCCTCTGCCCCGGCTCAAAAGTCTGGTCATACTGCGGGTGGGCCGGGGGTATCACCACTGTGATGTAATCTGCCTCGTCCGTGTCCGGCGACCTGTAATGGGCCAGCCTGAAGCGTTTGACGCGTCCGACCGTCCACTGCTTTCCTGTCACTATGCCCTCCACAATGAACACCTGAAGCATCGTTTCACCTCCTCCGTTTATCTGAAAATCCTGAAGAACTTAAAGAGCCTGTCAAGGAAAGGCTTCACAACGAAGATGTAGAGCAGGTAATCCAGCGCAAACCATATCGCGTGCCAGATGAACTTTGCCATGGCATCAGTAGAGCCTCACCCTTGCCGTTCCTGTTCGCTCCACTGCTGTTGATATCCCCAGAAGTCCCGGAAGGACAGCCCTGCACGTGACGGAAACGGTTTTGCGGGCGTTATCCACCCTTATCCGGTAGCAGTCAACGGTGAACCCCCTTGCCCTGAAATAATCTGCGTTCATGTTCGCCCATGCCATTGCCTCGTAGTAAGCAAGGGGAGTGAGAACTATCTGGCCGGTCTGCCGCAGCGCCCCCAGGTCAATGCAGTGGGGCTGGACAGCTGCCAGCGCTGCTGCGTCGGCTGCCTTCTGCATCTCCGCCCCAGCCACATACAGCTGGCCTCCCTGGACGATAAGTATCATGAGAGGGATTGCGAGGAAGGATATGATGAAGGCCAGCCAGGCGTAGCCTATACCCTTGCAGTCCCGCAGCATTCACCACCCCTCCTGCCGGAATGTCGCTTCCCCTTTTAAGGTGAAGGGCCGTGCGTTGAGTCCGGGGAAGAGCCCTGCTATCGGCGCGAGGAAGTTGGGGACCCCCTCATACACCACCCTCACTTTGAGGACCGTCCCGGGCGTCCCGCCAGGAGCAAGGATGTATACCCTTGCGGAGCCAAGTGGAAAGGCTGTCCTGGCCGCCTGGAGCGCTTCCCTGTAAGCCACGCCGGCTGGATCCGCCAGCGCAACGCTGCCCGCCCTCGCTCCGTGTCTTGTCGCGTTTGTCGCCGCGGCTGAGCCGTATGCGAGCAGGCCCCACTGCAGAAGGGCCATCGTGAGCAGCAGGAGAAGGGGGACTGTGAAGGCGAACTCGCTCATCACGCCCCCCTTCTCCCCGCGCCTCAGCTTCCCCATTGCCTCCCTCCGCTTTCAGCGGAAGCTCTGGGCCAGCCTGTTGAAGAAGCCCGAGAGATTATTCCCGAGAGCGGCCAGCCCGACGATGGCGGCGAGAGCCACCAGTGCGATGAGGAAGGCGGATTCCCAAAACACGACTC
>DAOUBN010000173.1:0-3923 GCA_034432815.1 Anaerolineae bacterium
CAGGCCCCCTGCCAGGGGGCTTTGCCCCCTGGACCCCTCCTTTTGGGGGATACCCCCGCAGCCCCCGGGAGGGGCCTCTGCCCCCTTAACCCCGATTTCCCCCCTTGTGGAATGGCAGTAGCTTTTGCCTGTTCTCCCGCAGCCTGCGGAGCGCCTCTTCAAGTTCCGGCGGCAGGGGGGCGGTGAAAGTCAACTCTTTCCCGGTGGCGGGGTGCCTGAAAGTGAGGGAATGGGCGTGAAGGAACGGGCGGTTGAGGCCAGGGATCGCCGGACCGCGACCGTAAACTCTATCGCCGGCTATGGGGTGGCCCCTGTGGGATAAGTGCACCCTTATCTGATGGGTGCGGCCCGTCACCGGGCGCACTTCAAGGTAAGTGTAGCCCGGCAGGTATTCCAGAACCCTGTATTCGGTGATGGCTTCTCGCCCTCCCATCACCACCGCCATCTTCTTCCGGTTCCTGGGGTCCCGACCAATGGGGGCTTCTATCCTGCCCACGGGAGGACGCACTTCCCCTTTCACCAGGGCCAGGTAAACCTTGCGGACCTGGCGTTCCTTGAATTGCCTCTGGAGCTCCACTTTCGTCTTTTCATCCCTGGCCACAACGATAAGGCCCGAAGTATCCCTATCCAGGCGGTGCACTATCCCGAGCCTCGTCCGATCCCCAAGCCCTCTGAGCTCCGGCCAGCGGGCCAGTATGGCATTGACAAGGGTATCGGACTGATGTCCCGGGGCTGGGTGCACTACAAGGCCGGCCGGCTTGTTGATCACGATGAGCCATAAGTCCTCATAGACCACATCTAACGGGATCGGGAAAGGCTCTGGCTCCAGGGGAGGAGGCGGTGGGATGGTTACCACTATATGCTCGCCACCTCTGAGCCGGTAACTGGCCTTTGTGGGGTTTCCATCCACCAGCACGAGGCCCTCGCGGATCAGCTCCTGGATGGTGGAGCGGGAGAGGTCTTTGAGCTTTTCGGCCAAAAATTTATCAAGCCTTATGGATTTCGCCTCAGCTTCCGCTGTGAGCTCAACCTTCATAAGGAGAGGAGTCCCTCAGGGAGCTTCACCAGCATCCTGCCGGCTTCAAGGTCAATCCTGAGGATCACATCATCCAGCGCGGGGATGAGCACTTCCCCCTTTGGCCCTTCCACCACGTAGACATCGTTGGCCCCGGTGTAGATTATCTCCTTGACCCGACCGAGGTGGAGGCCGTCGTCGGTCCAAACCTCAAGGCCTATGATCTCAAACTCATAGTATTCCCCTTCCGCCAGGGGCATCAGCTCTTCAATGGGGATCTGGAGGAGCTGGCCTTTAAGGGCAGAAGCCGTAGCCCTGCTCTCGCACCCTTCCAGCTTCAGGATGGCATAGCCTTTGAACAGCCTTGCCCTTTCAACCCTGAGGGGGCGAGCAGTCTGGCCGAGGTAAACCTTTTCCAGGGAGGCGAAACGTTCCGGGAAATCGGTGAGGATTTCTACTTTGATTTCCCCTTTATCGCCCCATGGTTCAAGGATCTTCCCTATGGCTACGAACCTTGGATAGCCCTCTCTGAAAGTAACCCTTCGGCCCGGGTGGGGTGATCTGGACTTCTTCCTCATGGACTCAAGGACAAATCCTGCATCCGGACCTGCCAGAAGGAGGTGTGGGGTGGGAGTCCGGATGAGGCGGCGATGAAGTCGGGCTAAACGAGCTCAAGCACGACCCTCTTGCCCTGTCGGACGGCCATTACCCTGAGGATGGTGCGCATGGAGTTGATGATGCGGCCGTTACGGCCGATGATCCGCCCCACGTCCTCGGGGGCCACATGGAGCTCAAGGATGGTGGAGTTGGGGCCGGAAACCTCTTCCACTCGGACCTTGGAAGGATCATCCACGATGGCCTTGGCGATGTATTCCACGAGCTCACGCATGGATATGTTGTGTTCAGGTCTCTCCGCTGCCATGGTAGAACCCCCTCCTGACGAGTTTAAGGATTTTAACCCCACCCGGGACCGGCGGGCTTTTTTACGCTCGGGATTTCCGGAATTTTTCCATGATTCCGGTCTTTTCAAAGAGCCTGAGGACGGCTTCGGTGGGCTGGGCTCCTACCCCAAGCCAGTATAAAGCCCTTTCCTCGTTTATCTGGATGGTATCGGGCTCGGTGCGTGGGTTGTAAAACCCTATGCTTTCAATGTATTTGCCATCCCTCGGCGCTCTTGAATCGCACACCACGATCCTGTAGCTTGGCTGCTTCTTCATCCCCATCCTTCTGAGCCTTATCTTGACCAACTTTCTACCTCCTTAGGCAAGGAATCTGAGGAAGCCGGGAAGCCGGCCTTTTTTCATCTCCTTCATCATCCTCTGGACCTGGCGGAACTGAGCCAGAAGCTCGTTCACTTCCTGGACGGTGGTGCCCGAACCTCTGGCTATCCGCCTTTTGCGGCTTGCGTTTATGATCTCCGGATGCCTCCGCTCTTCCGGAGTCATGGAGTTTATGATGGCTTCCACCCGCTTGAGCTGGCGGTCGGTGAGCTCAAGGGGGATCTCCCTGGTCAAGCTGGAGAAGCCCGGCAGCAGTTCCAGGAGCTGGCTCAGGGGACCAAGTTTCTTCAGTTCTTTTATCTGGACCAGGAAATCTTCCAGGGTGAATTCGCCCTGGAGGATCTTCTCACTGGCCTTTAAAGCTTTCTCCTGGTCAATGGCCTCCTGGGCCTTCTCTATCAGGGTTAGGACATCGCCCATTCCCAGGATGCGGGAGGCGAGCCTGTCGGGGTGGAATTCTTCAAGGGCGTTGAGTTTCTCTCCCACCCCGATGAACTTTATCGGGACGCCGGTGACGGCCCTCATGGAGATGGCGGCACCGCCCCTGGCGTCTCCATCCATCTTGGTCAGGATCAGCCCTGTCAGGCCCACCCGGCTGTGGAATTCCTGGGCCACTCTTACAGCATCCTGGCCTGTCATAGCGTCGGCCACCAGGATGACTTCGGAAGGCAAGGTGGCTTTCTTCACTTCCTCCAGCTCTTTCATCAGTTCGTCATCTATGTGGAGGCGGCCGGCCGTGTCCAGTATCACCACTGTGTATGCTTCCTGGCGTGCTTTCTTTACGGCGTTGGCGCAGATCTGAGGTGGCGGGACCGAGGCATCTTCTTTGTAGACGGGTATATCAAGCTGTTGTCCCAGCACCTCCAGCTGGGTTACCGCTGCCGGTCGCCTTGTATCGGCTGCCACCAGAAGGGGGAAATGGCCCTCTTTCCTCAGCTTGAGGGCCAGCTTGGCCGCAGTTGTGGTCTTGCCAGAGCCCTGGAGCCCCACCAGCATTATGACGTAAGGGGGCTGGCCTGTCAGGTTCAGCCTGCTTCTTTCTCCCAGAACTTTGATCAGTTCATCGTAGACTATCTTCACCACCTGCTGGGCCGGGGTGAGGCTTTTCATCACCTCAGCCCCCACAGCCCTTTCCCTCACCCTGGCGAGGAAATCTTTTACCACCTTGTAGTGGACATCGGCCTCCAGGAGGGCAAGGCGAACCTCCCTGAGGGCGGCGTCCACATCCGCCTCAGTTAGGTAGCCTTTCCGGGCGAGCTTCTGGAAAATCCCCTGCAGTTTCTGGGTCAGGCTTTCAAACATTTCAACCCCAGGTCCTTTATGGTAGTTAAACATTCTACACGCAAGGGCTCAGGAGGTCAAGTTTGTGCTCCGGTTCACTTCTTGATGGGAAAGGTCGGGGGGACACCCCCCGCATCCCCCTGGCATGGGGGCTTTGCCCCCCTGCACCCCCCCAGTTTTTCTCCCACCCTCGTTTGCCCCGGGTTCGCCGAGGTCCAGGGTCCCAATCGTGGGCGGGTTTCAGGAGAGGGCTGCTCGCCCCTTGATTTGTTTTTCTGGGGGCACATCCCCCATACCCCCTGGCATGCTCGGTGACGGGGCCTCTCGCCCCCGCCGCGTGCACCCCG
>DAOUBN010000174.1:0-2822 GCA_034432815.1 Anaerolineae bacterium
GGGGGGGCCCCCCCGCCCCCAGGGGCGGGCGAGCCTCCTGCGCCCTTCCTCATCGGTTACGGGGACGTAACCCGGGAGGAACTCGGCGAGGGCTCCCATGTCGGAAGCGCCCTGGACGTTGTTCTGGCCCCTGAGGGGGAAGAGGCCGGTGCCAGGACGGCCCACATGCCCGCAGAGGAGGGCCAGGTTGGCGCAGGCCAGGACGTTCTCGGTTCCGGTGGAGTGCTGGGTCACCCCCATGCAGTAGATTATGGCCGAAGCCTCAGATCGGGCATAGGCCCTGGCTGCGGCGATGATGTCGGCAGGATTGAGGCCGGTGATCTGAGCGGCTTTCTCGGGGGAGAAGTCGGCCAGGGACGCCTTCAGCGCCTCAAAACCCTTCGTCCTTTCGGAAATAAACCGGTGATCGGCCAGCCCTTCCCTCAGGATCACGGCCATCATCCCGTTCAGGAGGGCGACGTTGGTCCCCGGACGGAGGGGGAGGTAGAGGTCAGCCAGCTGAGCCGTTGGGGTGTAGCGGGGGTCGGCGGCAATGATGTAAGCTCCCCGGTCCTTCGCCTCCAGGACCCAGCGGGAGACGATGGGGTGGTTTTCGGCGAAGTTGGAGCCCAGGATGAAGATGCAGCGGGAGTTAGCGAGATCCGGGATGGGGTTGGTCATGGTTCCGGAACCCAGGGCTTTCCTCAACCCCACCACGGAAGGGGCGTGGCAGAGGCGCGCACAGTGGTCCACGTTGTTCGTCCCCAGGAAGCGGGCCATCTTCTGGAAGAGGTAGTTCTCCTCATTGGTGGCCTTGGCCGAGGAGAGGAAGCCCAGCGCATCGGGCCCATACTTTTCCCGGATCTCCAGCAGCCGCCCGGCAACCATGCCAAGGGCTTCATCCCACCCTATCTCTTTCCACCCCCCTTTATCCCGGACCATCGGAGTGCGGAGGCGGTCGGGGTGGTGGAGGATTTCCAGGACTGCGTTCCCTTTGGGGCAGAGGGAACCCAGAGTGAGGGGGTGGTCAGTGATGTATTCAATGCCCACAGCCTTCCCGTCGGAGACCTTGATACCCACAGGGCAGCCTGCGCCGCAATAAGGGCAGATTGTGGGGATTATCTTCATGCTTTCCCCTCCTTTTTGAATGGCGAATGGGCGAATGGCGAATTAAGGGGCTGCGGTTTGTTTCTGGAGCCAGTCTCCCAAGAGCCAGTATCGGAAATCGCGCCCCTGGCTGCACTGGATTCCGTAAACGAGGGCGCCCAGGGGGATCAGGCTGAGGATTACGGCGACTGGAAGGCAGAGGCAGCCGACCAGGATTGCGCTAAGGCCGATGGTTATCCCCCAGGATACGCCGGCGAGAAGTCCTCCCCCAAGCCAGGCGATGAGCTGGAAAATAAAAGCCTGCAGGCTCTGGAAGGCCACATATCTGGAGCGGTCCTTGAAGACCAGGTAAATGACCAGGGGGACGAAAACCCCCAGGGAGCCGGTGATCAGGTTAATGAGGATGCTGAGGTGGGCCAGCATGGCCCAGGTTCTCTCTTCCGAAGGGCTCAAAGGCGCTGGCAGCATTTTCTCTTCCATGTTTCTCCTCCCCTAAAGAGATGAAAGGGGGCGGCTTCCCATCTTCCGGAAAGCCTGCCCCCCTTTTCCGCCAACCCTACGGGAGGATGGCGAAGACTCTGGCCGGGAAGCCGGAGCCTTCCTTGGGCTTGGGGAAGGCCACCACCACCAGGGCCCCGTATTCCGGAACCTTGTCCAGGTTGGTGAGGAGCTCTATCTGGTAGTGGTTCGTGCTCAGGACGTAGGACTCCAGGGAGCAGTCGCCCTTGCTGGTGGCGATGCCGGGGTCGGTATCCGTTGGCTCGTGGCCGATGGCGGTCACTTTCCTCTCCTCAAAGAGATACTTGAGGACCTCCATGCTCCACCCGGGATAGTGGGCCACCCCCTGAGCGTCCTCGTTGCGCATGGCCTTCATGTCCGGCCAGCGCTTGGACCAGTCGGTGCGCATGGCCACGAAGGCACCCTCCGGAATGGGGCCATACTTCTTCTCCCAGGCCTTCACATCCTCCATCGTGATGGTGTAATCGGGGTTCTGGGCCACCTTCTCGTGCACGTCAATGACCACCAGGGGCATTATCATCTCCTTGACGTCAATCTGGTCAACGGTGCGGAGCCCTTTGTGGAAGTGGGCAGGCGGGTCCACGTGAGTTCCCCACTGGCCCACATGGCAGAACCATTCGGCGTAGAAGCCGGCACCCAGCTTCCCGACCCCCTCCTCATACCAGTAGAGGATTTCCCTCTCCATATCGGGGAAGCCCGGCCAGTGAGGGATCCCCGGCCCGAAGGTGTGGGTGAGGTCCACGAACTGCTTCTTCTTGAGGACGGAGTAGATTTCCATCAGGGTGGGCTCCTTCTTCGGCGCGCAGCTTGAGAGGAGCAGGGCAAAGGCGAAAAGGAGCAGCGCGCAGAGGACAACCTGCTTCTTCATGGCTCCCTCCTTATTAAAGATGGCCCCCTCGCCGGAGCATTTCCGGCGGGGGGCGAAGCTGTCAGGCTGGCTACCCGGCTATTCTGTAGCTCTTCGCCACTTCTTCCGCTGCCTCAAGCCGGGTTAGGCGGGCGAATTCTTCTTCCTCCATGAAGACCAGGGCTTTTGTGGGGCAAGCTTCCACGCAGGCCGGGATTTCCCGGTCCGGGCAGCGGTCGCATTTAAGGGCGATCCGGCGCTCCCACTCCCTCCCGATCACCCCGTAAGGGCAGACCATGGTGCACATCCAGCAGCCGATGCACTTATCGGGGTTGTGGGTCACGATCCGGGTGACCGGGTCCTGGGTCAG
>DAOUBN010000175.1:0-2005 GCA_034432815.1 Anaerolineae bacterium
GGGAAGCGCTATTGAGGTGTTCAACGTCCACACCCGGGAAGTGAAGCGATTGGCTGAGGGGGCTTTCCCGGGTGATCCAGTTTGGAACCCCCTTCAAAGGGCAGTGGTTTACCTTCAATATGACGAGGCGCGCAGGCAGCGGGATTTGATATGGCAGTTTGTGGATACCGGGGAGAGGGAGGAGCTGGCTTCCCGAGTGAATTTGCCCATTGTGCTCATTGAAGGGGGCAAGGGTGCGGCCGCTTATTCCCTGGAGGAGAAAGCGCTTACGGGGCGTTCCATCGTTCCCGGGGCGCGGGCGAAGGAAATCCCCTTTGCGCAGTATGAGATGAGGGTTCCCACTCCATATGAGTGGATTTATAAGACCAGGGTGTCTCCTGATGGGGGATGGCAGGTGGTGTTTAACATTGAGCACTTCTTGCTGATCAGCACTGGGATGGGGCAAATCAAAGAGATTGACCTGGGGAAGGAGGGTGGATTTTCACGGTGGGCGATGGAGGCCAGGTGGAGCCCGGATGGGGAGAAGCTGGTCATCATCGCCACCATAGACCGTCTGCCCAACTCCATCCGGTTTTTGCTGCTTTTAGACCCCAAAACAGAGCACGTCCGGGAGATCTCCGTATTAAGGCCCTTTGTAATATATCACGCAGATTGGGCTCCATCAGGGCGTTTTCTTCTTCTGTCAGGAGCCATTGATTACAAAGAAGGCTTTGCCGTTGTTGAACATCGTCTCCTTGATGTTCTCACAGGGCAGGAGCGCAAGCTGAAATTATTCCCTTCAGACCCTTTAACCGGCGCATCCTTTGCCTGGTCTCCGGACGGCAGGAAGCTTATAGTTAACTGCACAAGGCCAGGATTAGGTGCTCTTTGCGCCATCCCTGTGGAGGTGCGAAGATGAAACGAGGTAACAAGATTGTTACTTTTACTTTATTTACATTCACAACGATTGGTTGCCTTCTCCTTTTGCGCGGCCATAGTGAGATCCAGGCTGAAGGGTTATATCAGGACATTTCTGTGACCATGTATCCGCTGAAGGGTGACGGGAGCAGGGATAGAGATCAGCAACCGCCCTTATGTCAACCAGATGACTCCTCTACTTCCGGGAACGAGGCCGATACCCGCTATGGTTGCACGGCGTTTCCCGGTGAAGGTTCAGAATACCCATATCCTTACCCCACTAACCCTGCCACGGTGAGCATAGAGGATGACTATCTTCTGGACGTTGTCCCCAGGGAGATGGGGATATATTACCATCCCCTGGCCCTCAGGGCCCAGGCAATTGTGGCCAGAACCTATGCCTACTACGGCATAAGGGCCAATGAGGGAACAGAAGATTACTGGGGATATTGCCTCAAGGAGATCAATAACTCCACTGAATTCCAGGTCTTTGTCCCTTATTACTTTGAATCCATCAACTCCCCGCAACTTGTCCAGGAAGTGGTCAACGAAACCCGGGGTCTATACCTCATTTATGCCCCTGAGCCTGAAAAAGGCCCCATTTTCTCCGAGTTCTCGGCCGATGCTTACCTCCGGACAAATCAAGGGGGTTACGGCTACCTTCGGAGTGTAGAGGACCCCATCAGTTCCGGCTGTGATGCCAATGATGATGGTCACGGGCGAGGGATGAGCCAGGAGGGGGCCAGCCGATGGGCTCGTGGAAACCGATGCTCCTCTCCCGGCAGAGGAGATGCCCCCTGGCCTGTCCGCTGGGGGGACTACTGCCAGATCCTGGTTCATTACTACACCGGCATCCACGTTGTGAATTCCGAAGGAACTCTTCAAACCCCTCCGAGGCGGTGGAACCCGCTAAAACACAATATCCCTTCCGCGCCTCCAGACAGGCAGGTCAGTTTCAACCCGAAGCCCGTGTCTTCTGAAGGAACCCTCCCACGAGGGGCCCAGGCTCAGGATGCACCCGGGCTAATTGCTCATATAACACGTAAAGGGCGATTTGTCAAATCTGGATTGCGCCGCTCCAGTTCCTCACTCGGCGCGGAAAACGCCC
>DAOUBN010000176.1:0-8930 GCA_034432815.1 Anaerolineae bacterium
AGCGCCTTCGGCGCTGCGGCTCATCCGCGATCCGTTAGCCGCCTTTCATTGCGTCCTTCTAATGAAGAAGCGCGCAAACACGATATAAAGGGGCAGGGAGGGCAATAATGAAACGTTTCTTAACCATTGCTGCCGTCTTATTGCTGTTCACGGACTGATAGGGTTGATGGGGCTATTGGCCTTCGTCAGTCCCACTAACCAACCCTCTTTCATCTTTGAGGAACTCACACGAAACTGGCAATACGCTGTCTGGGCAGGTGTCATAAGCGGAATCCTTCGCATCCTTGCCGTTCATTTTCAGTAACAAGAAATGGGGGTGGGCTTCAGGCGGCTTGGTCTCCATGACTACCCTTGCATCGCTCACCTTCTATCTGCCTTTCGGTGTCATGGACGCTTTTTTCTCTGGCACAGTGCTAACCCTATTGGTGATTACACACTACAGAGATGCCAAGATAGTCGAATGAGCATCCAGCGCATAACACCCGCCTTGCGACCACCTGCCGCTTTGCCGCCGAGTGTTGCGGAAATCCGGCCGTTTTTCCCTCCCTAACGCGGGCGATAGACAGCGCAGGGCTCCAGCATTTGTGGACAGATGAACTGGCGAACGCAGACGAAAACCGAATGAAACTTGATCAAGCGTATGCTCAACTTGTCCATATGGCGGCGGCATAACAAGCGGCAGATGGATCCGGAGGTTCTGAAGCTTTGATGTTCGCTGCACGGGAAGTAGTCCGGGCTGTGTTCGCCATACCTGGTTGCTGGCTCAAACTCTGGGAAGAACAGGCAATAAAAATACCCTGGTGAGCCTTTAACTGTCGATCCCGCTTTTGAGGCCTGCATACATTATGCTTTTGGGCTTAATTTGCTAAACGACCTTGAAGCCGAAGCGATCTATTTACAACCCCAAGGGAACGTCAGGGCTTTTCAACGCTCTTACGCATCCAGGCGAGGGATGGGAAAACAGGGGGTGCAGGGGGACAGAGTCCCCCTGAGGGGGGGAAATGGGGGGTGTCCCCCAGCTTGAATGGCGAATGAACGAATGGCGAATTGCGAATGGGGAATTGATTTTTTCGCCATTCGCCTTATTTGGAGGAAGGGCGGGGGGACACACCCCGCAGCCCCCCGGCATGGGGGCTTCGCCCCCCCCTGCACCCCGATTTTTTCCCACCCTCGCTGGCTGGGGGTCTGCCTGCGTTCAGGGTCCCACTCGTGGCCGGGTTGCAGGAGAAGGCTGCTCGCCCCTTGTTTGGTTTTTCCTGGGGGGACACCCCCCAGACCCCCCGGGAGGGGGCAAAGCCCCCTCCACCCCCCTGATTTGTCTTTCTGGGGGCACATCCCCCATGCCCCCTGCCAGGGGGCAAAATCCCCTGGACCCCCCTTTTGGGGCACCCCTCGCAGCCCACCGGGGAGGACGCAGCTCCCTCTACCCCGTGAAATTTTCCCGGGGGTGCCTCCAGCAAGGGACAAGAGCCCCTTGCATCTTCCATTCCTGCATCCCGGTGAACCTGAGGATTTCGTTTTTGCGTTTTCCCATGCCATGGAGTATACTCCTCCCGGAATGCCTTTAAGGGAGGGGGAGCATGTGCGAGGCGAAGGCCTTCCTTGTGACCGATGACCATGAAGAGGAAATAATGCGGGATGTGGTCCTGCTCCAGCCTGAGGGGGAAAACTACGTTCTCATCAACCTCCTGGGGGAGCAGAAGATAGTTCGGGGAAGCATAAGGCGCATTGATTTCCTCAAGCACACCATTGTCCTGGAGAAGAAGCAAGCCTGAAGCATGGAAGATCTGAGGGATTTCATCGCCCTCCTTGAAGAAGAAGGGGAGCTGGCCCGAATCAGGACGCCTGTCTCCCGGGAACTGGAGATTACGGAGATCACCGAAAGGGTTTGCAAAGGCCCTCATGAATTCAACCGGGCCCTCCTCTTTGAGAACGTGACAGGTTTCTCCATCCCCGTTGCGACCAACCTCTTCGGAAACGAGCGCCGCATGGCCCTGGCCTTGCGGGTCAGGAAACTGGAGGAGCTTGAGGAGAAGGTCGCCAGGCTCCTGGCCCCCGAAGTCCCATCCTCCCTTCCTGAAGCTTTAAAGCGCGGAAGGGAACTGGCCGCCGCTTTAAGAGCAATCGCCCCACGGCCCAGGATTGTCAGAAAGAAGGCCCCATGCCAGGAGGTGGTGCGGAAGGGGGAAGAAGCCAGCCTCCTGGATCTCCCTATCCTGAAGTGCTGGCCCGGAGACGCCAGCCATTACATAACCCTCCCCCAGGTCCTAACCCTTGACCCCGCCACAGGAAAGAGGAACGTGGGAATGTATCGCCTCCAGGTGGTGGACGAGCGGACTCTTCTGGTCCACTGGCAGCGCCACAAGGGGGGCGCAGAGCATTCCAGAAAAGCGACGGAGAAAGGTCTGGAAATAATTCCGGCGGCCATCGTTTTAGGAGGAGACCCGGCCGCCATCTGGTGCGCTTCGGCACCTCTGCCCCAGGATGTGGACGAATACCTCCTGGCAAGCTGGCTCAGGGGCAAACCCCTGGAGATGACCCCATGCCTCACCCAGCCCCTGGAGGTCCCGGCCCGCGCCGAAATCGTAATCGAAGGGTTCGTGGACCTTAAAGATGTGCGTCAGGAAGGGCCCTTCGGGGACCACACAGGCTATTACACTCCGCCCGAACCCTTCCCGGCCTTCCACGTAACGGCCATAACCAGCCGTAAAGATCCGATCTATCCCGCCACTGTGGTTGGCATACCCCCTATGGAGGATTACTGGATGGGCCAGGCCACCGAGAGGCTTTTCCTGCCGATTATCCGCCTTCTCCTTCCGGAGGTAGTGGACCTGCACATGCCGGCGGCTGGCGTGTTCCACAACCTGGTCCTGGTTTCCATCCGCAAGCGTTACCCGGGCCAGGCCCGCAAAGTCATCTTCGGCCTGTGGGGGATGGGGCTAATGATGCTGGCCAAAGCTATCGTGGTGGTGGATGAAGGGGTTGACATCCGCAATCCTCAGGAGGTAGCCTGGTATGCCCTGGGAAACGTGGACTGGAAACGGGATGTAGTCGTGGTGGAGGGGCCGGTGGATCACCTGGACCATGCAGCCCCTCAGCATTCCTTCGGTGGAAAAATCGGGATAGACGCCACGGCCAAATTGCCGGAGGAAGGCCACCTCCGCCCCTGGCCGGAAGTGGTGAGGATGAGTCCGGAAGTGAAGAGGGCAGTGGATGAGAAATGGCCGGAAATCCTGAAGGCGCTGGGGGGATGAATGCGGTCGGTGCGCCTTTTCCTGGAGATGATTAAGTTTGAGCACACGATCTTCGCCCTGCCCTTCGCCTACCTGGGGATGTTGCTTGCGGCCAGGGGATGGCCTGCCTGGCGTCAGTTTTTCTGGATAACCGTGGCCATGGCCTCGGCCAGGACCTTCGCCATGAGCCTGAACAGGCTCGTTGACCTCCCCTACGATGCCCGCAACCCCAGGACGGCTCAAAGGCCTCTGGTCACCGGGGCCCTCAATCCTTCAGTGGCCTGGGCGGCGGTTTTCATTTCCCTGGCGGTCTTCGTCCTCTCGGCCTGGGAACTTGGACCGCTTCCCTTCCGCCTCTTGCCGGTAGCCCTGATTTTCCTGGCAGGTTACCATTACACCAAGCGCTTCACCTGGCTCTCCCACTTCATCCTGGGATTCACCGATGGCCTTGCCCCCATGGGGGCATGGGTGGCCGTGAGAGGCTCCGTCTTCGCCAGGGAAGATCTCCCCGCCTGGCTCCTCCTGGCCATCGTCACCTTCTGGATCGCAGGCTTTGACCTGATCTACGCCTGCCAGGATGTGGAGGTGGACCGGAGGGATGGGCTCTACTCCATACCGGCCCAGTTCGGAGTGGCGACGGCCCTGCGCCTTTCATCCCTCTGCCATGCCGGCATGGTCCTGGGCCTTGTGGCCCTCGGACTCATCTGCTCCCTCGGGTGGCCATACTGGGTGGGAATTGCCCTGTGCGCCCTCCTCTTGGCCTACGAGCACTCTATTGTCAAGCCCCATGACCTTTCGCGGGTTAACGTGGCTTTCTTCAATGTGAACGGTTACATAAGCATCACCCTTTTCTTCGCCACGCTAATTTCGCTGCTCAGGAGGTGAAAATTGAAGCGAGCTCTTTTCTTTGCTCTGTTCCTCCTTCTATCTTCCTGCTCCCTTTTCCGACCAGTCCAGCCTGTCACCGTGCGGGTTGGGGTCCTGCCCATCCTGGACGTCCTTCCAGTATATGTGGCCGAAGTCCAGGGTTACTTCCCCAGCAATGTAAAAGTGGAGATCATCCCCGTGGCTTCTGCTGCCGAAAGGGACCAGCTCATGGCCGCCGGACAGCTTGACGTGATCGTGAACGACCTGGTCTCGGTGGCCCTGTATAACCGGGAAAAGCCCCAGGTCGTGGTGGTCAGGACCGCGAGGGCTGCCACCCCTTCCTTCCCCCAGTTCTACATCCTGGCCTCCCCGAAAAGCGATATCCGGAAAGTTGAGGACCTCAAGGGGGTGGCGATTGGGATATCCGAAGCCACTGTAATCCAGTATGTGACTGAAAGGCTCCTCCAGGCCGAGGGCTTGAAGCCCGAAGAAATCCGGGAGGTTCCAGTCCCCAGGATACCGGACAGGATGGCTGCTCTGGCCTCGGGGGACCTAAAAGCCGCCACCCTGCCTGACCCCATGGCCCTCCTGGCGATGCAGCAGGGGGCCAGGCTCATCCTGGACGATTCCCGTCACCCCCAATACAGCCTGAGCGTATACTCCTTCCGCAGGGCCTTCGTCCAGGAGCACCCCGAGACGGTGAGGGCTTTCCTGGAAGGCATTGAGAAGGCTGTGAGGGATATTAACTCCGATAAAGCCCGGTGGGCAGGCCTTCTGGTGGAGAAGAAGCTGGTCCCCCCTGCTCTCACCGGCTCCTACACCATCCCCGACCTGCCCCTGGCTTCAGTGCCGGGAAAAGAGCAGTGGGACGATGTGGTGCATTGGGCCCTGGAGAAAGGGCTGATAAGCTCTCCGCTCCCATATGAGGTATCGGTGAAGGCGGATTTCCTGCCCAGATGAAAGGGGAAGCCTTCGTTGAGGTAAGGGGCATAACCTTCGCTTACCCCCGCCAGCCCCCCCTCTTTGAAGGGTTCAGCTGGCGGATAGGTCGTGGGGAGGCCTGGGCCGTAATTGGTCCTTCCGGGTGCGGCAAGACGACGCTCCTTTACCTCCTCGCTGGCCTCCTCAAACCGGCGGAAGGGGAGATCGTCGTTGGAGGGAAGGTCCTGCGGCGTCCCAGGCCTGGAACCGCCCTCATCCTTCAGGATTACGGCCTTCTCCCCTGGGATACCGTCAGGGGGAACGCAGCCCTGGGCCTGCGCATAAGGGCTTTCTACGGCCCCGATGGCCTCCACGCCCCCCGTGAGCCCCTCCCCAGAGAATCCGAAGCCCTGGTGGAATCGTGGCTAAGGCGCCTCGGCCTCCAAGAAGTGGCCGACCGCTTCCCGTCCCAGATTTCAGGAGGGCAGAGGCAACGGACTGCCATCGCCAGGGCCCTCGTCCTCAGCCCCGACCTCCTCCTTATGGACGAGCCTTTCTCCTCCCTTGACGCCCCCACCCGCGAGGACCTGGAGAACCTTACCCTTGAGCTCCAGGCCGAAACGGGCCTTACCATCGTGGTAGTAACTCACAGCATAGAGGAAGCGGCCTTCCTGGGGAGGAAAATCCTCTTCCTCGGCCAGCCCCCTCACCGGGAAGCCGCCATCATTGAGGGCTCAATCCCTGACCGCTCCCACCCCGATTACCTCAGGGTCTGCTCCATCCTGAGGGAGATGCTTCACAGAGCCAGGAGGGGATGAATGTCCAGGCGGAGCCTCCTCATATCAATTGCTATCCTCCTGGCCCTCTGGCAGACCCTGGCTCTGGCCATCAACAGGCCCATACTTCCGCCGCCCTGGGAGGTCCTCAAAACCTTCCTCATGGCCCTGCCGGGGGAACTGGGCAGGCACCTCCTCTCCAGCCTGTGGAGGGTCCTGGCCAGCGTGGCCCTCGGGGTGGCGATGGCTGCCCCATTAGGCATAGCAATAGGGCAGAGCCAGACCCTTAACCGCTTCCTCTCGCCTTTCCTCTACATCCTTTACCCCATCCCCAAGGTGGTCTTCGTGCCTGTGGCCATCCTCTTCCTGGGGCTTGGGGACCTTCCCAAGATCCTGATAATCTTCCTCATCATCTTTTTCCAGATCCTGGTTCTGGTGAGGGACCAGGCGGCAGCCCTGAGGCCAGAGCTTATCCTTTCGGTGAGGAGCCTCGGGGCCGGGAGACGAGCCCTCTTCCGCTTTGTTTACCTGCCTGCAACCCTCCCGGCCATCTTCACCGCCATCCGCCAGTCAACGGGGACCGCCATTGCGGTTCTCTACGTGGCGGAGCTCTTCGCCACCCGCTACGGCCTGGGATATTACATCTACCTTACAGGGAGCACCCTCTTTGATTACCCGGCCATGTATGCCGGGATACTGGCCATGAGCCTGCTGGGGCTTGGCCTTTATTTTGGGGTGGACTGGCTTGAGAGAAAAGTATGCCCATGGCTTTTCGTCCACACTTAGCGGGGTTGCGGGGGGTGTCCCTATCTTTTTCCCCACCCCCGTTTGCTATGGTTAAGCCTGCCTTCAGCCTCCCACTTGCTGGCGGATTTCAGGAAAGGGCAACTTGCCCCCAATTTTAGTTTTCCCACCCCCGTTCCCTGCGGCTATGCTTGGCTCCGGGGTCCCACTCGCGGCCAGGTTGCAGGAGATGCCACCTCGCCCCTAGTTTTTATTCTTCGGGGGCACATCCCCCGAACCCCCTGGGAGGGGGCCATGGCCCCCTCCACCCCCATTTTTCAATCGGGGGGTGCAGGGTGGCGAAGCCCCCATGCCAGGGGGCCTGGGGGGTGTGCCCCCAGAAAAACAAATCAGGGGGGTGGAGGGGGCGGAGCCCCATCCTGGGGGATTGTGGGGGGTGCCCCCCACTCCTCCCTTTCCAATTTTGTCCTCCTGAGAGCCACCTCCACGTTGCGGGAGGGTAGATTTTGCGGAGCCAGGCCGGAAGAGGTATAAAATAAGCGCCATGATAAACGTCTCCTTTGGGACAGCTGTAGCCCTGGGGCTGAAAAGGGGGAAGATGGCTCACCCTCCCACCACCGCTTACCTCATGCTCGGGGGAAAGTGCTTAATGGATTGTGCCTTCTGCTCCCAGGCGCGGAGCAGCAGTGCCAGCCCAATTGCCCTCTCCCGGATCTCCTGGCCCCCATTCCCTGAAGAAGAGGTCATCTCCAGGCTTGAGGCCCTGGGGAATTCGGGCCCCTTCAGGAGGGTATGCATCCAGGTAACCCGCACTCCCAGAGCCTTCCAGCGGACCCTGGATCTGGTCCGCACTCTTAAAGAGAGGGTACCCCTCCCTGTGGATGCCGCTTACCTGCCTGGGAGCCTGGAAGAAGTCAGAGCCCTCTTTGAAGCGGGCCTTGACCACCTGGGCTTCGGCCTGGACGCCGCTTCCGAGAGGGTCTACACCCGGGTGAAAGGCCCCGGATGGGAGAGAATTCTCCACCTTATAGAGGAGACCGCTTCCGAATACCCCGGCCGGACGGCTGTCCACCTCATCGTGGGCCTGGGCGAGACCGAAGAAGAGATGGTCCGGATGATCCAGAGGATGCATGACCTGGGAGCGATCGTGGGGCTTTTCGCCTTCACGCCCCTGGCCGGGACCAGGATGGAGAGCGTTCCCTCGCCTCCTCTCCCCTCCTATCGGCGCATCCAGATAGCCCGCCACCTCATAGTGCGGGGCATGGCCAGGGCCGAAGACTTCGCTTTCTCCGATGAGGGCACGATAGAGGCTTTCCCCCCCTTTGACCCCGAACTCCTCGCCGACGGCGAGGCTTTCCGCACATCGGGCTGCCCCGACTGCAACCGCCCTTACTACAACGAGCGGCCCTCAGGACCCCTATACAACTTCCCATACCCCCCATCCCCTGATGAAGTCCGCCAGGCTTTGATGGAGGCAGGACTGTGCCTGAAAGCTGGCGCCTTGTTGTGAGCGGCTTTGCCGATGGAGCCACCAACATGGCCATTGACGAGGCCATCCTCCAGGCCGTTTCGGAGGGCCTCGTCCCCCCCACCCTCCGCTTCTACGGCTGGGAACCGCCCTGCATCTCAGTCGGCCTGAACCAGGCAATCCAGGAGGAGATAGACCTGGAACGGTGCCGCCTGGCAGGGATCCATGTAGTCCGGAGACCTACAGGGGGCAAGGCCATCCTCCACCATAATGAACTGACCTACAGCGTGGCCCTGCCCGCTTCCCACCCCCTGGCCGGGACTGGTGTTCTGGATTCCTTCCGGAGGATAAGCTGTGGCCTCCTGAAGGGGCTTGAAGTCCTCGGCCTCAAGCCTTATCAGGCTATGCCCCCTCGCGAGGATCTCCTCAGCCCGGTCTGCTTTGAAGCTCCTTCCGATTACGAGATAGAGTGCGAGGGGAAAAAGGTAATAGGGAGCGCCCAGCTCCGCCGCAAGGGGGGGATCCTTCAGCACGGCTCCATCCCCCTCAGGGGCGACATCGCTGCCATCGCCGATTTCCTCCGCCTCGGAAAGGAGGAGAGGGAAAGCTTGAAGGAGAGGATCCGCCGGAGGGCTTCAACCCTATCGGATCTCCTGGGCCGTGAAGTGAGCTTTGAGGAGGCGGCCGCCGCCTTCATCCGGGGCTTCCGGGAGGCCTTTGACCTCTTCCTTGTCCCCTCTTCCCTCACGCCCTTTGAGGAGGAGCAGGCTCGCGCCCTGCGGGAAAAATATGCGAGCGATGAATGGACTTTCAACAGGAGGGCAAAATGAAAAGAAGAGCTCTGGTTCTGGTCATTTTCCTGAGCATCCTGGCGGGATGCGCAACTCCCACCCCCGTCCCCAGGGTGACCATAGTCCTTCC
>DAOUBN010000177.1:0-7696 GCA_034432815.1 Anaerolineae bacterium
CCCCAGCCTGAAGCCACCCCAACGCCTGTCCCCTCACCCGAGGCCACTCCAACCCCCACCCCTTCGCCCCAGCCCGTCGCCCTTAAAGGCAGGATAGCCTTCCCCCTTTACGATCCCGCCCGCGAGACCTACGACATTTACGTGGCCAACGCCGATGGCTCCGGTCGGAGGAAGATCCTGGAGCAGGCCAGCCAGCCCGATTTCAACTCCGACGGCACCCGCATAGCCTACCGTTCCTGGGACAACAACCGGCGCGGGATATTCGGCCAGGTAATCGGAGGGGACTGGTGGAACATCCAGGGCTCCAACTGGTATGCCGAAGCCGCCCGCCCGAGCTGGTCCTTTGACGATAAAGCCTTTGCCTTCCATTCCCGCCAGGACCCCGACCGCATCCCCCGAATTTACATCACAACCCCCCAGGGCTACGGAGTGATCATGGCCGATATCGGCGGGGTTTATGGCCCGGTCTTCGGGGAATACCCCTCCTGGATGCCCGACGGGACCATCATTTACGCAGCCCGGCAGTGCCGCGATTGCGGGATCTTCGTGATAACGCCAAGCGGGGTC
This sequence comes from Anaerolineae bacterium, assembly GCA_034432815.1. Taxonomy (GTDB): domain Bacteria; phylum Chloroflexota; class Anaerolineae; order SpSt-600; family SpSt-600; genus SpSt-600. Next base: position 568 of record DAOUBN010000177.1, read on the forward strand.
ATCCTCAGGCGCCTCACTTCCGATCCGACCGATGCCGCGCCCGAGGCCTCCCCTGATGGCCGCAAGGTTGTCTTCATGTCCATGCGAGATGGAAACTGGGAGATTTACATCGTCAATTCTGACGGCACCGGCCTCAAGCGCCTGACCAGCGACCCCGCCATTGATGGCCTCCCTACCTGGTCGCCCGACGGGAAATTCATCGCCTTCCTCTCCAGCCGGGGCGGAGAATGGGCCATCTGGGCCATCAGGCCCGACGGCTCCGGCCTGAGGCGCCTCTTCCCCCTCGGGGGAAGCCCCGACGGCATAGTCGGGACCGACAGGGCAAACTCCAGAGGCTGGCTTGAAGAGAGGATAAGCTGGACTTGGTGATCGGAACCTGCACCCTTGAACTGCACCTCCCGGGGAACGGTTCCCTGAAGGACAAAAGGAGAATAATCCAGTCCATAATCCGGCGGGTCCAGACCAGCTTCAACGTCTCCATAGCCGAGGTGGGAGCTCAGGACCTCTGGCAGAGGGCCGAGCTGGGGATAGCCTGCGTCTCCACCAGTTCCGAAACGGCCCACCGCCTCCTAAGCAGCGTGGTGGAATGGATAATGCAGCATTACCCGCAGGTGGAAGTCATAGATTACCGGATTGAACTTCTCTGAGGAAATCCTCCGCGGGCACAACCCTGGAGATGGGCTCGGCCCTCCTCTTGACCTCAACCCCTCCCTGGGAGAGGGAGCGCCTGCTCACCACCACCCGCCAGGGCAGGCCGATGAGGTCGGCATCGGCAAATTTGACCCCCGGGCTCTCATCGCGGTCGTCAAAGAGGGTCTCAATCCCTGCTTCCCTGAGCCGGGCGTATAGCTTTTCCCCTTCGGCGAGGCCCTCCTCCCCGAGGCCTACGAGGTGAACCCGGAAAGGCGCTATCGGATCAGGCCAGATGAGGCCTTTATCGTCCCGGTTAGCCTGTGCCACTGCTTCCAGCAGCCGAAAGGGATACAGGGCCAGGAGGACGACCCAGGGGTGGGCCTTCCCCTTTTCGGGCGTGTTGAAGGAAAGGCCGCGGCCCGATGTGCTCCCGGGGCCGGCGAGCCTGAAGGAGGCCACCAGGGAGCCCCTTTCCATCTCAAAAGCGCTTCGGCAGAAGGGGCACCGGTCTCCAGCCCTGGCCAGAGCTATGTCCCCTTCCACATCCGCCTTGAAATCTCTGGGGTAATTGACCCCCACAAGGTGATAGCCTTCCCGGTTTGCTCCTGCCACGAAATTGGCCCCGCTCCTCAGGGAGCCATCCACTGCCACTATTGCCCCCCTGACGCCGATCGGAGAAGCATAGCCCGGGACTATTCCGGCAAAGATAAGCTCCCCTTCGGTAGAGGGCCTGAGCCTCGCCCACCCCATTTCCGCCGAAAGTTTGGCCTCGCTCACCTCCATATCCCCACGGATTACCGCAAAAATTATCCCCCCGTCCTCCCGGGTGTAGAATACGGCTTTGGCTGTCTTGCTTTTCGGGACTCCCAGGAAGGAGGCGAGGGACTCAATGGTGGTGCAGCCAGGGGTTTCCACTTCCCGGACAGGCTCTGGCTCTTCGGGCGGGAGGGGGTCCACGTGGACCCTGGCCCAGGCCGAAGGAGCCGAATACCCGCAGCCAGGGCAGACCACCATCTCCTCTTCTCCCTCGGGGTCGGGTGCGATCCAGTCCCAGCCCCTGCCGAAGGCGAAGGGAGGGCTTTTCAACCCACACGCCCCAAGGAGGCTCCCTGCTTTCTCCCCCCAATCCTGCCCCTGCCTCCGGGCTTCCTCCTCATCGGGCAGGAGGCCAATGAGCAGGAAAGCTTTCCCCTCTGGCAGGTAAAAGGGGGAAGATCTGCCCATTTCCGCCTCCAGCTTGAGGTAAAGGGGGAGCTCCCGGTATGAGGCGAGCTCCCTGGAGACAAGGCGCAGGGCACGCTCTTCAGGGGAAAGGGTTTCGTTGCAGGGCAGGAGCAACTCCTGGGCATCCGGGGCAAGAGCTTTCTCCCACATCTCCCACATCTTTCCGATAGCGATAGAGCCGAGGGGCAGGATGGCGAAAGGTTCCCTCCGCAGGAATCCTGCCCTTGCCAGGAGCCTGAACCCCGAAGTTCCCCTCTCCTCCACCTGCCTGAGGGTTCGCCCGAAAAGCCTGCTCATCCGCATCTTCTATCCTCCATAGCTCCACCGGGCCGCGGCCATGGCCGAGCGTCCCATCAGGCTCTCGTAAACCCTCAGGGTCTCGCCCGCTATCCCCTCCCAGCCGAACATGGCCGATAGCTTCTTTGCTCCCTCCCCGAGCTTCTGGCGGAGAGCAGGATCCCTCATAAGCTCCACAACTGCCAGGGCTATGTCCTCCGGATCGTCGGGGTTCACAAGCTTGATGTTTTCTCCGTCCACCAGCTCCTTAACGGGCACCCGGGGGTAAGTGCTTATGATGGGGAGGCCGTGGATCAGGGCTGCATGGAGACTTCCCCTCCTCAGGGAAACCCCGTCCCTGTAAGGGAGCACGCAGATATCGCAGGCCATCAGGTTCGCCGATACCTCCTGGGGGGGGGTGAAGCCAGTCCATTTGACCCGATCCTCAAGGCCCAGTTCCTCTATCAGGGCTTTGATCCTGCGGGCATACTCCACATTCGTGGGGTCGCTGGAGCCGGTCTCTCCCCCCACCATGAGGAGCTTTACCGGGTATCCTTCCCGTACCAGCCGGTGCAGGGCTCTGACCAGAGCCTCCACCCCTTTGGTCTCGTTCAGGAAGCCGAAGTGGGCGAGGAGTATATCCTCCTTTGCGACGCCCCAGCGGGCCCGCCACTGGTCGCGCTGGTAATCGGGGGGAAGCTCCGGCCTTATGTTGGAGCCGATGGGTATATGGTGGATCGGTGGAGGGGAGAGGGCTCGGCACCCTTCAAACCTCCGCCGCAGGCTCAGGAGGTCCTCCACATTGGTGACGATGACAGAATCGCATCCAAGCCCCATGCAGGTTATGGCCCACTCCCTCAGAACCCCTGCCTTGGGGAAGAGGTAGGGGACCCTGAGATCGTGGAAAGTGGTGAGGATGAGGGGGCGGTTCGGGAGGAGCCGGAGGCGCCAGGGGAGCAGGTTCACCGCCGGGTGCATCCCGTAAGCGGCCGCCTGATACTGAATGTGGAGGACATGGGGCTTCTCGCTCCTTATTTGCTCAATTATTCTCCCCCAGCTCCCCCACCCCCATCCGGGTATGATGGGCAGGATTTTGAGGGGAGGAAATTCGGCTCCTCTGGCCCTTGAGGAGGTAATCACGCATACCTCGGCTCCCTGGGCAGCCATTGCCAGGGCCAGCTCTTTCGTGTAATCGCCCACTCCCCCCTCCATGGGGGGAAATTCGCCTGTGATAAGGCAAACCTTCATCCCTCCCACCTCCTCATCAGTCCCGAGATCAGAACCTCGCGGTAGCCTTCCATGCCTGCGCGGTGCTCTTCCTTTCCGGTAAAGAGCCATTTGACTGTTTCCTCGGCGAAGAGGACGAAGTAATTTAGCACCAGGAAAATGTGGAGGAGAAGAGCCCAGAAGGGGCCGAAGTATTTGTGGAAATATCGGATTTTGCTCCTCTGAAAGCGTATATGCTGGAGGGGCTTGACCTGCTCGCTGGACTGGGCTGAGTGGTGGATTACAGTGGCCAGGGGGAAGTATACCACCTTGAAGCCAAGGGATTTGATCCTCCGGCACCAGTCCAGTTCCTCGGAATACATGAAGAAATCCTCGTCCAGGAAGCCGGCAGCCTCCACTGCCTCCCGCCTGACCATGAGGCAGGCTCCGGTGAGCCAGTCCACCTCCTGGATTTCATCGTCGGGCCTGTCGGCCATGTAGTAGCGGCGGAGGACGGGATTGTCCTTCCACAACCGCCACTGAATGAGATTGCTCTCCAGGAAAGCTGTAAGGAGTGTGGGGAAGCGGCGCCTTGAGGGCTGAATGGTCCCATCGGGGTTGAGAAGTTTTGGCCCCAGTATGCCTACTTCCGGGTGGGCCGCCATGAAGTCCAGCATGAGGTAAAGGGCGTCGGGTGCCACCTCAGTATCGGGGTTGAGGAGGAGGAAGAAAGCCGGCGGGTCCTCCATCATCCGGCTCTTCAGGACGAGGTTGTTGGCCCTGGAGAAGCCGAGGTTTACCTCGCTGGCGATGAGGCGGACCCAGGGGAAGAGGGAGCGGACCATCTCCACGCTGTCGTCGGTGGAAGCGTTGTCCACCACGGTCACATCGCCCTGGTAGCGGGCTGGGGAAGAGGTGAAGGAGATGCCCCTGGATTTCTCCAGGCTTTCCAGGCATCGTCTGAGGAGGGCCGATACGTTCCAGTTTACGATTACAACCGCTAAGTCTGAACCCATCTCCTCAGTAATTTCTCGCCACGGCGAAGTCGGCCAGGGCCATGAGAGCTTCCCTATACAGGGTTTCGGGGAAGGAAGAAATGACTTCTTTGGCCTTCCCCACGAATTCCCAGGCCGTTCTGACTGAAAGTTCTATAGCTGCGGAATGCCGGACCCTCTCCACCAGTTCCCTTAGGGCTTTTTCCCTTTCCTCCGGCCCGGCTTTCAGGGCTTTCACCACCAGGCTTTCATCGCCCCCGTTTTCCACGAAGTAGAAGACGGGCAGGGTCACAATGCCCTGGCGCAGGTCGCTTCCGGCAGGCTTGCCCAGGGTTTCTTCATCCCCGGTGAAATCCAGCACATCGTCTATTATCTGGAAAGCGTTCCCCAGGTTCCTTCCGTATTCCTTCAGGGCCTGGATGGCTTCCTCGGGAGCTTTGCTGAGGACTCCGCCGATTTCAGCGGAGGCTTCAAAGAGGGAGGAGGTTTTAGCGTAGATGCGGTAATAGTAATCACTGCGGTCCTGAGGCCATCCGAAAGCCCCGAAGAGCTGCCTGATTTCGCCGTCGCATATGGTCTTGAGGGCCCGGGCAAAGATCTCCACCACCCTCGGGCTTCCGGTCATGGCTGCCAGGTAAGCGGCCCTGGCGAAGACGTGGTCGCCGGTTAGCACCACAACAGCGGGGGGCCAGAGGCTGTTGAGGGTTGGGATGCCGCGCCTTGTGGGGGATTGGTCTATGAAGTCATCGTGGATGAGGGTGGCAGTGTGGAGGAGCTCCATGGCCGCAGCTGCTATTACAGGCCTTTCTCCATCGGATGGGTAGAGCTTTGAAGCCAGGATGGTGAGAGCCGGCCTGAGGCGCTTGCCGCCGCTTTTCAGGATGGCTTCCACCGACTCATTCAGCGGTCTGTAGCTCAGCCCACCTTCCGAGAGGATGAGCTCTTCCACTTTCTCCAGTTCTTCTCTGATTACCTCCAGGAAAGGCAGGACCTTCAACCTTTACCTCCTGCGGGTAGCCGGAACAGTTTCAGGGCATTCTCCAGCATCTTCCGCCCCACCTCCTCCGGGCTCAGACCTTTTATCTGAGCCACGGCTTCGGCCACGAGCCGAACGTAAGCGGGCTCGTTGCGCCTTCCCCTGAAGGGGTGAGGGGCAAGGTAAGGGCAATCGGTTTCAATGAGAAGGAAATCAAGGGGTATTTCTCGGACGATGGCCGGGAGCTTTCGGGCGTTCTGGAAGGTGAGGGGACCGGCCACTGAGATGAAGAAGCCCAGCTCAACGGCTTCCCTGGCCATTTCCAGGCTTCCTGAGAAGCAGTGCATGACTCCATACGGCGGGTAGAGCTTTCCCGGGTTACGGACGAAATCTCTGAGGAAATCCATCGTCTCCTGGTGAGCGTCGCGGCTGTGGATTATGAGGGGCTTACCTGTCCTGCGGGCGAGTTCCAAGTGAAAGGCGAAAGCTTCCCGCTGGGCTTCCCTGGGGGAAAGATTGCGGTAGTAATCAAGGCCCGTCTCCCCGATCGCCACCACTTTTGGGTGGCAAGCGATTTCTTCAAGGGTCCTCCGGTTTTTTTCGTCCAGCGAGCCGGCATCGTGGGGGTGCAGCCCCGCCGATGCGTAGATGAAAGGGTGATTTTCGGCCAGGGAGACAGAAGCCAGGCTTGAACTGACATCAGTGCCGGCATTTACTATTAAGCGAACGCCTGCTTCCCAGGCCCTCTTCAGGACTTCTTCCCTGTCGGGGTCAAACTCCGGGAAATCCAGATGCGTGTGAGAATCTACAAGCTCCATTTCATTGTTTTTCCGGCAAGGCTGATTTAATTTTAGCACAACTGCCCCCTGGGAGCAAACCCTGCTTAAAACGCCCTCACGCATCCGGGCGAGGGGTGGGGTAAAAAGGGGGTGCAGGGGGACGGAGTCTCCCTGACGGGGGAAGTGGGGGTGTCCCCCCACAAAAACGATGTTGGGGGCGAGCTGCTACCTCCTGAAACCCGGCCACGAGTGGGAGCCTGAAGCCCAGCTGAGCCGCAGGGAACGGGGGTGGGGAGATTTGTTTTTCTGGGGGCACATACCCTACACCCCCTGGCATTGGGGCTTAGCCTCCTGCACCTCCCAGTTCAGGGTCCCATTCGTGGCCGGTTGCGGGAATTGCCTTCGCGCCCCTTTGGGCAGAAGTGGGCTCCGTGCCCTCCGGTTTATTTTTCTGGGGGAACCCCCCTCGGCTGGGTTGACAAAGACGGAGATTTGTGCTATTTTATATATAGGGTTTGGGCGGAGTCCCCGTAGCTCAGTAGGATAGAGCGCTGGCCTGCGGAGTCAGAGGTCGTGGGTTCGAATCCCGCCGGGGACGCTCTTTAAAAGGTCAAAGGGCCGTTAACTCAACAGGTAGAGTACTGGCCTTTTAAGCCAGGAGCTGAGGGTTCGACTCCCTCACGGCCCACTGTGCAGGAGTGGCGGAACTGGCATACGCGACGGGCTGAGGACCCGTGCCCCGTAAGGGGCGTGGGGGTTCGAGTCCCCCCTCCTGCACCTTGAGGCAGAGGGCGGTCCGCCGCCGGGGGCCATGTCCCCCGGAGGAACCACCCGACTCCCAGCCCTCTCCAGAGGGCAACGCCGCCCGGCGAAATCACAAGCCGGGGCACCACCTTCGGTGGTGACCACAACCGCAACAGAAAGCAGTCCCGCCAGCGGCCTCCTCAAGGGGGTGCGGGTAAGGGGTGAAACGGTGGGGTAAGAGCCCACCGGCAGCCGCCGGAAAGCGGGGGGGCCGGCGGGGGGGGCGGGGGGGGCGA